>CAZUZR010000047.1:0-6250 GCA_964625025.1 uncultured Planctomycetia bacterium
GCTTTAACTAGGCCCAAGGAAAAAATTGTGGTCTTTGATGGCGACGGAAATATGTTGATGAATTTAGGAATTTTAACGATGATAGCGAAGCACAAGCCGAAGAATTTGGTGCACGTCGTTTTCGATAATGAATGTTACGATTCAACCGGCGGACAACCAAGCATTTCCGCCGAAATAAATTTAGCCGATATCGCAGAGGGCTGCGGAATCCCAAATGTGGGTAAGGTGGAGTGGGGGGCAGATTTTGTAGATGGTTTCAAAAAATTCCTTGTGCAAGATGGCCCGAGTTTTTTATTGATAAAAGTAGAGCACGACCCTTTAATGAAAGCCACAAGGGTAAATATCCCGCCATCAGAGATAGCTAATAGATTTAAAAACTCATGAAAAAATACATATTATTGACTCCCGGACCAGTGAATATAAAGGAGGTAGTAAGAAGTGCGCTGCTTAAACCCGATGTCTGCCCACGCGAGCCTGAGTTTAGTAAAATGCTATTAGGGTGCCAAAGAAAATTATTAAGCGCATTTAACCTTGGAAATTCGCACGAAGTCGTCTTCTTTAGCGGCTCCGGCACCGCCGCCGTTGAAGCTGCAGTTATTTCTTCCGTGCCTACGGGTAAAAAGTTGTTGGTTATTAATAACGGTATTTACGCAGAACGAATAACGACGCTCGCAAGGCGACATAAAATCGATTTGGAGGATTTGAAATTCGATATAACTCAAAGGCCCGATATCAGCATTGTGGAGAAGAAGATAAAACACCTCAAAGAAATAGCCGTTGTGGCAATGGTCCATCATGAGACTTCGACGGGGATTTTAAATCCAATCGAAGAGATAGGCAGGCTCTGCAAAAGATACAATGTACTTTATCTTTTAGATTCGATAAGCGGTTTGGGTGGGGAGGAACTTGATTTTGAAAAGGCAGGGGTAGATTTATGTATTAGCGTAGCGAATAAATGTTTAGAGGGCATTCCGGGAATCTCATTTATTTTGATAAGAAAAAAGGCAGTTCCGAGGATAGAACGGATTCGGCCTCGCTCGTTATATTTGGACATTCCAACAAATCTAAAATTACAACGTAATGGAGATTACGCTTTTACGCCTGCGGTTCAGGCATTTTACGCTTTCGATATCGCTTTGGACGAACTCTTAAAAGAAGGCGTTGAGAAAAGGATTCAACGTTATAGAAATATAGCTATGCTTTTAAGGAAGGGCTTTGAAGCGTTGGAATTAAAATATCTCATTGCCTTCAAATACCATTCAAATACTGTAACCGCCTTATACCTGCCCAAGGGCCTTCATTATAAAAAATTGCACGATGCCTTGAAGGAAAAGGGTTTCATAATCTATGCCGGACAGGCGAAGTTAAAAGATGTAATTTTTCGCGTAGCCAATATGGGCCAGATAGAGACAAAAGAAATCCGAAGATTTTTAAAGTATCTTAAAGCCATTCTGGCAAAATAATCATTAAAATATGAGAGCAATTTTATTAGCGGCGGGAATAGGCAAAAGGCTCAAGCCCCTGACCGATATCATTCCTAAATCTTTAATACGTATAGGCGATAAGACCCTTCTTGAGCGAATGTTAGATTCGCTTATCAAGGAAGGGATAAAAGATATCTATATCGTAGTCGGACATCTTGGTGAAAAAATAAGGGAGCGCATCGGCAAAGAATATCACGGGGTCGCCATCCATTATATTTTAAATCGCGATTATAAAATGGGAAGCGCCTTTTCCGTCTGGGCGGCCAGGAACTATTTCAACGATGATATATTGCTTATGGATTCGGATGTCATTTTCGAAAATGCAATTTTAAAGACTCTCATCAAATCCAAGGATGAGAATTGTTTTTTAATGGATAAAAATTACAAGGACACAGGCGAAGAGATGAAGCTCGCCGTTTTGAATAAGGTGGTTGTACAGATAGCACGGCATATAACCGAAAGGTATGATGAAATTGGCGAAGGCGTCGGATTTTTCAAGTTGTCGAGTAGATATCGGAAAGAGTTTTTAACTGTTTTAGAGGAGGCCGTCGCTAATGATAAAGATAGCGATTATGAAGAGGCGCTTGATAAATTCGTCAAGCATATCACCGTGGGATTTGAAGAAGTAACAGGTTTAAAATGGACCGAGATAGACTACGAGGATGATATCAACAGGGCAAAGGCCATTGGCTTGTAAAAGTTGGTTTTAAAATGATAAACATAAATCGTGCATTAAGTGGATATGTCACGCGATTTTTTCTTAAGGCGCGCTTACATCCTAATCAGATTACTTTATTGAGCGCGCTGGCTGGCGTTTTCGCATTCTACGTCTTTAGCGTTGGCACTAAAGCGTGTTCTATTTTAGGCGCGATATTTTTCGAGGCCTTTTATATTTTAGATAATTGCGATGGCGAGGTTGCAAGGGCAAGGGGGCTGTCTACTAAATTTGGAAGTTGGTTGGATACGTTAGTTGATTATTTCGTCCACATTTTGGCGTTTATTGGGATTTCAATTGGGGCCTATCGGGCAAGCACAAGCCCTATTATTTTAATCGTGGGCGTGGCAGCTACCTTAGGCGTATGCTTATCATTTTTTGTAGTAGTGTTGCAGAAGACGAAAGATTACGGCTTAGCAGTTCATGGGATGCCCAAGGCACCAAAAGGAGCTGTCAAAAAAATATCGGCATTAGATAAACTGGTCGATGTGCTTTCGATTGGCAACTTTTCAATAGTGCTCTTGTTATTTGCGTTATTTGATAAGATGGAACTACTTTTGTGGCTTGCAGCTTTTGGGGCAAATCTTTTTTGCATTATCCTGGTAATTTTGAATTTCAAATACCTTACGTCAAGGACCTGATATGAAACTGTTGAAGACCTCGATATTTTTTATAGCATTAGTTATCTTTATCTGGATTATTGCAAAAACCGGACCGCTTCTTATCTGGAACCAGATAGCATCGTTGAATTGGCGGATTTTAATCGTTATTTTAGCTTATCTTATAATCTATTTTTTCGATACTATGGGTTGGCGATGGGCATTTAGAAAAAAGATAAAGCTTCCAGGCCTATGGCGGTTCTTCCTCGCCCGCCAGGCAGGCGAGGCGTTGAATTATACAACTCCGACCGCTTATATTGGCGGAGAGCCAATAAAAGCGCTTGTTTTGAAGAAGCGCTACGGGGTGAACATAATAGATGGTTTATCCAGCGTCGTAATAGCGAAGACCTCACTTTTTTTAAGCAAAGTTGTATTTTTACTCGTAGGCATAATATTAGCGTTGAAGTTCTTTAAATTTAAAAGCGTTGTAGCAAGCGGCATTCTCTGGACATTTATCGGGGTTTTAGGGCTTCTCGTATTTTTTATTCTCCTTCAGAGAAAGGGCCTTTTTATGTTGGGCCTTAAGATGGCGCGAAAATTTAAATTAAGTGAGATGTTTGAAGATAAGGTGGCCCATTTGAATGAGGTGGACGAAGCGATAAAGTATTTTTATCTTAAAGAAAAAACTCGTTTTTTTGGTTCATTTCTGTTTCACCTTTTAGGATGGTTTGCCGGCTTAATAGAGGTCTATATCATTTTATATTTCTTGGGAATTCCAGTTGATTGGGTCAAGGCATTGGTAATAGAGGTCTTCTTTAAAACCGCTAACTCCGCCTTCTTCTTCGTGCCTGCAGCGCTTGGAGTGCAAGAGGGTGCTGGTTATGCAGTTTTGGCAGCGTTTGGTTTTGACGGCGCAGTTGGGGTGGCGTTAAGCATAGTAAAGAGGATTCGTGAGATTGCCTGGGCGGGTTTTGGCCTTTTTATTTTTGCGACTTCTCCAAAGTAGGGGTTAATCAATCCATGATATTGGTAACCGGCGCAAATGGATTCGTTGGCTCGCACGTTGTAAGATTATTAGTTAAAGAAGAAAGGCAAGTCCGCTGCTTTTTACGCAAGAATTCAAATCTCATAAATTTAGAAGACGATAATCTTAAGGATAAATTAGAATTCGCATATGGCGATTTATGCGACGTTAATTCGATAAAGGTAGCCGTTAGGGGAATGAAGACAGTTTACCACTTAGCCGCTTATGTTTATCTGTGGTATCCTAATCCCAAGGTTGTCTATGAGATAAATTGGAAAGGTTCAAAGAACCTTTTTCAAGCGTGTCTTGAGGAAGGAGTTGAAAAGGTTGTCTATACCAATACCGCAGCAATTTTAAAAGGCGGAACTAAAGATAATCCATTGAACGAAGAGGCAATCCTTGGGTTTAATAAGATGCCTGGCCATTATACCCGCTCAAAACTACTAGCATACGAGGAGGCGCTTAAGTACGTTAAAATGGGGTTGCCAATTGTTATCGTAAGTCCAACGACTCCAATCGGAGAGGGAGATTACAAACTCACGCCCCCTGGGAAGATGATAGTTGATTTTTTAAACGGCAAAATTCGAGGGCTTATCGATACGGTTATAAACTATATAGATGTAGAGGATGTAGCAGCTGGACATATTTTGGCTGAAGGGAAAGGTAAAGTCGGCGAGCGTTACATCTTGGGCGCTTATAATTTAGCCTTAGATGAGGTCTTCGACATATTAAGCAGAATAAGCGGCAGGCCCAAACCCAAGATGAAATTGCCAACATTGCCTTTGTTGCCTTTGGGTTTTTTCTGCGAAAAGATAAGCGAATGGATTACGCACAAAGAGCCGCTAATACCATGGGAGGGATTAAGGTTAGGAAGAAGGCCATTTGCATTTGATAGTTCGAAGGCTGTCAGAGAATTAGGCTTGCCCCAACATGATATCGAAAATGCATTTCGTAAAGCGGTGGATTGGTTTTACTCAAAAGGATATGTCAGATGAAGACAAAGATGCGGATATTAACTCCAAAAAAGATAGGCTGTTGCTTTGGCGTCAAGCGCGCCATAAAACTGACAGAGGATGTGCTTTCTAAGAAGAAGTCGGCGTATATCTTCGGCGAGCTCGTTCACAACGAGACCATAACGCGCCAACTCTCAGAGAAGGGTTTAAAGACGGTCGAGGGTTTAGACAATGTTAAAGATGGTACTTTGATAATCCGCGCTCACGGCCTTGCACCGGATGAACGAAGACAAGCCGAAGAAAAGAAAATAGAGATTGTAGATGCCACCTGTCCCATTGTAAGGCAGGCGCAAAATGTCGCCAGAAAATTAGAGGAGGAAGGCTACCAGGTCGTGATAGTTGGCGACAAAGACCACGCCGAGATAAAGGGCATTCTAGGCCATTTAAAAAATGAAGCGATAGTCATTGCAAATCATAAAGAGATAAAGCCATCAAGATTAAAACGAAGGGTTGGATTGATTTTCCAGACCACGCATTCTCTAGAGTTTTGTAAAGAGGTTGTGGCGGAAGTGATGAAGGTGGCTCATGATATAAAGATAATAAATACTATCTGCGCAGATATTCGAAGGAGGCAGGAAGACGGCGTCAAAATAGCGAGGGAAGTAGACCTTATGATTGTCGTTGGAAGCCATCACAGTTCGAATACGATTAAACTTAAAAAGCTCTGTCAGAAATATAACAAGAGTACAATGCTTATCGAGACCGCAAAGGACCTTTCGCCTTCCAAATTCAAAAGCGCAAGTTCTATCGGCATTATAGGCGGGGCTTCTACGCCGGATATCCTCATAGAAGAGGTAAAGCAGAAACTTAAAAGTTCCATTTAAAATTTCTGATGGGATGAAAAGGACCGCTATCGTCTTCGCGCTGTTTAGTGAACTTCTGCCCCTCGCACGAAGTTTAGGCGTTCCATTTTTTAAGAGGATGCGTCCCCAGATAATTTTAGATGGGAAGGATGTGGCGTTAGTTAGGGCCGGCATAGGCAAATTTAGAGCTATGGAAGCGACGCAGAGGATCGTTTTAAAATTTCATCCCGAGGTTATTATCTCAGCTGGTTTCTGTGGCGCGCTCATCGAAGATTTAAAAGTAGGCGACGTTGTAGTATCCGATTTTAACGACGGTAAAATATTCTGCTCCCCGCATCCTCTATTTACTTACGAGGAAAAGCTATCTGCGCATCGCGAACATAAAGCGCTTGTGGTGGATATGGAGTCCGAAGGCGTTCGGATTATTGCCGCAAAATATAATATTCCTTTCATTGCCATAAAAGTCGTCAGCGATGGCTTGGGGGATGATGTCCCCAAGTTGCCTTTGGGGATTATATTTTTATCAAAGCTGGTGCGCTTTAAAAAGGCAGCTGATATCGCTTCGAGAGGGCTTTGCGGATATCTATTAAATTATATAAAGGAAAACTAACA
>CAZUZR010000047.1:6350-8572 GCA_964625025.1 uncultured Planctomycetia bacterium
AAAACTAACAGAAAAGGAGGGGGAGATATGGAGGAGAAAAAGGCCTTCAGCGAATTTGCGATAGCGAGTTTGGCGCTGGGGATTTTGTCGTATTTTCAATTACTTGCGATGGAAAAAGGAATCGTCGCCATAGTATTTGGCATCCTATCTTTGAATAGGATTAAGAAAAATGTTGAAATCAAAGGAAAGGGCCTGGCAGTTGCCGGAATAATATTGGGCATAGGATATATTATTTCAGCAGCATTATATATAGCTACCCATCCTCAGATATTCCAGATGATAAAAAATATGCGGGTAAAATAACCCTGGCCTTTTCACCCCGCACCACAGGAAGCCACGGGTGTAAACCCCGTTAGAAATAAATTTCTAAACGGGGTAAACCCGCGATGCGGGGTTTTAGATAATTTTAGATAAAGAGAGATTGCTGAAAAAATCCTTTTGGCACGAATCTACACGAATTTTTATCGAATTTACACAAATTACTTTCGTCGATGATTCGTGGGAATTCGGATTTTGATTCGTGGGAATTCGTGTTAAAAAAGAATATTTCAGTGCTCTTAAAAATTTTACCAGACATATATTCGGTAGGGGCAATAGATTGGAATGTGCGCGAATTCCACATAGTTATGGAGGTAGAAGAAATAGTTGACCTTACGCCGCATCACAGCGGCTTTAAAAACACCCAAGCCACCCGCAAAAAAACTATTGAATAAATTGGGTGATTTTAATTAGTAGAGGAGGTCGTTATGATTATAAATTTAATCTTTGCAGGATTCTTGGCATTAAAAGAATACATCGCCTTACATGTTTTAACCTGCCTTATCCCTGCATTTTTATTGGCAGGAGCAATGGTCAGTTTTATTTCCAAAGAGGCGATAATTAAATATTTGGGAGCAAGTGCGAATAAGTTAAAATCATTTTCTCTGGCTTCTTTTGCCAGTTTTTTTATTGCGGCTTGTTCTTGTACGGTAATACCCGTTGCAAGCGGAATCTATTATCAAGGCGCAGGCATAGGTCCAGCATTTATATTTTTGTGGGTGGCGCCTGCTACGAATATCTTATCTATAATCTATACTGGCAGTATCTTAGGCGCAAAAATGGTCGTAAGCCGGATTTTTGCTGCGATATTTATGGCCTTTGTTGTAGGCTTAGTGATGAGTTTTATTTTTAGAAAAGAGGAGATAAAGAGGGCGCAAGATGCAACCGCAACAAAGGCAAAAATAATCTCTAAAAGAGATCTTATTTTGTTATTTTTGATTCTTTTGGCTCTCCTTAGCCCCAATTATATTATTCAAAAAGGTCCCTATTTACATAAAGTTATTGTTTGGTTAGTTGCTTCACTAGTTATGTTTGCCTATGCATTGAAAGTAAAAACAAGGGATGAAATTAAGCAATGGCTAAAAGAAAGCTGGTGGTTTGTCAGAATTATATTTCCGTTGCTGTTATTAGGCGTTTTTATTGTAGGTATAATTGGAAGATTATTGCCACAGGAAGTAATCCAGAAATGGTTAGGCGGCTCAGGAATATTGGCCTCATTCTTAGCCACGGTGATGGGGCAAATCATGTATTTTGCCACGATGACAGAAGCGCCCTTTGTAGATACCTTGATGAAATTAGGTATGGGCAAAGGCCCGGCATTAGCACTTCTTTTAACCGGTCCGGGAATGAGTCTTCCCAATATGCTGGCAATTGCCAAGGTATTCGGGATTAAAAAAGCGGGTGTTTATATTTTAATGATAATGCTTTTGGGTACAACCGTAGGTTGGTTTTTTGGAAATTTTATCTTATAAGCGGATAGAAAGGAGCCAATAAATGAAAATTGAAGTTGTTGGGCCAGGTTGCGGGCGCTGTATTGCCACGGAAAAAAATGTAAAAGAGGCAGTAAAACAGTTAGGCATACAAGCTGAAATTGCCAAAGTTACTGACGTTTCGGAATTTGCCAAGAAAGGAGTAATGTTTACGCCGGCAGTGATAGTGGATGGCCAAGTCAAAGTTTCTGGTAAAATCCCTACCGTTGATGAAATAAAAAAGTTTTTATCTCCATAGGCCCGCCCTTGAGTAGTAGGCATAAGAGATTGCTGAAAAAATCCTAAACAATGCAGCAATCTTTGATTAAAAGAGTAAAAGCAGATTCCACAGATTAAAAGCTCGATGACAAAAATCTGTGTAATCTAATTTAATCTGTGTAATCAGAGAGCGCTGATATAGTTTTTAAGAATTTT
>CAZUZR010000048.1:0-8505 GCA_964625025.1 uncultured Planctomycetia bacterium
ACATTCACGATTTTATTTTATCACAGACTGTCCAATTACGCCAACCGATTTCTCATACTTCGCCTGTGATATCAAATAGTCCGAAATCGCAACAACGTAATTTTTCTTTGCCGAAGTCATCGAAACTTCGGCGTCGCTAACTTCTATTATCGAACCCAAGCCCTCTGCGTATCTTGCTTCTGCAATTTCTAAATTTTCGCTTGCTTCTTGTAGCAGTTTTTCCGTTGCGTTTATACGCTCTTTCGCTTCCTCTAAACTAAGCACAGCATCTTGAACTTCGAGCACGACGTTTAGAGTCTCTTCTTCGATATTAGACTTTGCTATTCTTAAATTTGCCTCTGCGGCTTCGACCTGCGAGCGCGTCTTAAAACTATCGAACCACGGCCAGCTGAATAAAACGCCCAGATTCCAACCATCGAGCGTGCCTGTTGTATCGGTATGCCTTATTCCGTGGCTTGTGTCCGCGGTTATCTTCGGCCAATTTCCCTTTTTCTTAACCTCTACGTCGGTTTGTGCCGCTCTTGCCTCTGCCTCTCGCTTCAAAATTTCCACGCGGTTCTTCGTCGCTGTCTGTAATGCCTCGTTGATATCGACATTGAGGAGGTTGAATTTTTCTATCTCTTGCACTTTATATTTTGTATCTTTGATTTTTCCCATGATATTATTTAAATTCGCTTTTGCTAATTCGTAATTTTTCTTCGCCTTCGCATAATCTAAGGTCGCATTCGATACGCCAACCTCTGCTTTGGTCACATCGAACTTCTGCCTCAATCCCACTTCGTAGAAACCTTTTGCTCGCTCAAGATGAACTTTAGATTGCCCTAAATCCCCTTTTGCTACATCTAATAAAAGTTGTGCTTTAAGGACGTTAAAATATGCGCTCTTGGTATTTAGTATCGTATCCTCTTGAACTTCCAAAAAAGCCAATTCTGCGGCGGTTAAATTCTCCTTCGCTAATTTTATTTGGTTGAGGGTTTTTCCGAAATCCCAGATTAATTGTCCTAATCCGGTTTGTTCTGAATATGAATTGCCCTCAACGGCCAAACCGCCTCCTGCAATGAAACCTACTGTCTTTGAGGCCGTCGCGTAGGAAAGCGTTGTAGTCGCTTTTGGCAGATAATCAGAACGCGCTTCACCAACCCTCGCTCTATTTATATCAACTGTGCCTATTGTCTGTCTTAATTTCGGGTTATTAGCCAGCGCGTATTTTATGCACTCATCCAAAGTAAGGACTGAAGTTTCAGCAATAGTCATCTCTTCCGCATAAACATAAACAACAAAAAGAATAATCAGAGACGCTTTCCAAACTAAAGCGGAAGCTGTCTTCAATATAAAGGGGAAACTGTACCTCTTTCTTGGCTTTATCCGATGAGGGTACACTTTCCCGATTGAATTGGAAAACGTCTCTAACATCTACAGGGTCCTCTTGAATGTAAATGTAGCTACGGTCAACATAATTACAGTAAAAATAGCTAAGAAGATAAGGTCACCTTTTATCGCGACTAAACCTGCGCCTTTAAAAATTAGCGCCTTCAATGCGTGGACCGCATACGCCTCGGGATTTACCTTCGCAAATGCCTTAAGCCAGTTCGGAAAACTTTCAATCGGATAGACCGCACCGCTCGGGAAGAAAAATATGACGTTTAGAAAGCCCCCTACCAAACCAACGACCCTCGGATGATTTGCCCTTCCCAAAATCGTGAACATCATACTAAGAAGGCCCAATGCAGATAGAACAATTGTAAAGACCAACCACACAAATGAGATAAGCCCCCCTTCTAATTTTGTTCCAGTAATCGTCATACTGCCGATTAGGACGATAACGGACATTGTTGTTGTAATAAAAACACCACTAATTATCATTCCGACTACGATATCTTTCTTTGTTAAAGGAGAGGAGAGATAACTCTCGTGCACCCCTAAGAATTTATCCATAACGAAATTGAAAGCACCCGTAATCATAGTTCCCATAAATATAGCCATAACGACCGCGCCCGGAACCAAAGATGCGTCATAATCTATCTTTTTAAATAACTCGACCAATCTAAGTTGCGCCCTTGCTTGATCTCTGCGAATTGAAATATATTCTGACTTTAAATAAGCCAGCGACTGAGAGACAATGGTTGCAATGCCATTTGAAGAGATAGAATCGGTATTATCAACGAACAACCCAATCTGTGGATTTAGATTTTTTATAACATCCTCGCTAAAATTCGGCGGGATTATAAGCGCTGCCTTGTAAAAACCGTTCTTCACCAAATCAAGCGCCTCTTTTTGGTCATTCGTTCTGAAGATTTTTATAACCCTTGGTCCCTCTTTCATCGCCTGAAGAAGTTCGATGACGCGTTTAGAATAAGGACCATGATCTTGGTCTACAACCGCAATCGGCAACTGCTTAAGTTGTCCCTGAAAAGAATTCCCGATTATCACAAGATATAATAGTGGCATTAAGACGCTCATCATCATCATAATTGGATTCCTTATAAAGCGCCTTAAATCCCTTTCCAAGACGGCAGCGATTCTCATTTTTGGCCTCTAAAATAATTTTCTGGGTACGCCAGCGCCTATCAAGAAGCTCACCTTCTGCGGTTCACCTTCTTTTATAGATTTACCGGTATAATGTATAAACACATCCTCTAAGGATTGCTCCTGCACTGAAAGATACAGTATTGTGATATTCATTTTTTTAAATTCTTCTATCAGGATGGGCATCGCCTTCGCCGCATCTTCAACATATATTCTCAAACTTGAATCCTTCTCAATTATGTTCTTAACGAACTCAAAGGTTTTTAATTTTTCCAGCGTACCAGGTTTTATCTCGCTTAGTGAAACTTCAATAATATCGTAGCCGCCTATATTCCTCTTTAAATTAGACGGAGAATCCAAAGCCATAATCTTGCCAAAATCTATAATCGCTATCCTATCGCATAATATATCCGCCTCTTCCATATAATGCGTTGTTATAAAAATGGTCAGCTTCGCCTCCACCCGTATCTTCTGTAATAAATCCCAAACGACGCGTCTGGACTGTGGGTCAAGCCCAATCGTGGGCTCGTCTAAAAATAAGATATAGGGTCTATGAATTAGTCCTCGAGCCACCTCGAGGCGCCGCCTCATCCCTCCGGAGTAAGTTGCAACCAAATCGTGCGCTCTCTCCTTCAAGCCAACTATATCAATGAGATACTTCATCCTCTCGCGTCTTTCTTTCTTCGGAATCTCATAATATTTACCGTAGATATCTAAATTTTCCCAACCTGTCAAATCCAAATCGGTTGTCATCGCCTGAGAAATAACGCCTATCTCCTTCCTTATTAAATCTGGATTTCTTGTTATCTCGTAGCCCTTTATCTTCGCAGTTCCGCTGGTCGGCTTAAATAAACAGGTAAGCATTCTTATCAACGTCGTTTTACCGGCGCCATTCGGGCCCAAAAGTCCGAATATCTCTCCTTCCTCGACGGTAAAACTTACGTCATTTACCGCCATCGTCGCTGGCGGAAATACCTTGACGATATTTTGAACCTCTACCGCATAGCCCATCTATCCACCCTAAAGGGGACATTTCATTCGGGGACAGTCCATTCTAAAGTGGAGTATCCCTAAGTGTAACGTCCCTAAAAAATACTTGCGCGGTCATACCGGGTTTTAAAAATCCCTTTGGCTCATCTATTTTTACCTTGACCCTAAAAGTTTTTATGTCTTGCTTTCCTCGCCTTACATCCCTCTGTGTGGCAAATTCTCCTTCGCTGTTAATTTCGACAACCCTTCCTTTAAATTCCTCTTTTGGGAGCGCATCGACTTTGACATATGCTATATCGCCCAATCTTATCTTCGCGACATCGGTTTCTTCAACGTCAACCCTTGCCCATATATTTTTTGTTTCGACTATTGTAAGGACCGTCGCACCTTGAGGCACCATCTCGCCCGGCTCAAATGCCTTCAATGTGACAACGCCTGATAGGGTTGATTTAATAACGGTATCTTCGAGGTTCGTCTTCGCAAGATTTAATGTGGCTTGCGCCTGTTTTACGCTTGCATTCGCTAACGTTTCCTGGGCCTGCGCTTTATTTAAATCCGCGACTGCCAAATCGTAATTAGTCTTGGCTTTGTCTTTATCATTTTGCGAAACTAAATTCTTCTCCAATAATTTGCTTATTCTATCCAAGTCGCGCTTTGTATCCTCAACTTTTACCTTTGCCTTTTCTGTCTCGGCTTCGGCGTTTAGCTGATTCGCCTTCGCGACTTCCAAGTTTGCCTCGGCCTGTTCGTATTCGGCACTTCTTTTTTCATCGTCTAAAGTAATTGCGATTTCGCCTTCTTTTATGTGGTCACCTTCCTCAAATTTTACCTCTTTAATTCTCTCGGTGATTGCGGAACTTACATTTACCTCTGTTGCCTCGATTATCCCTGTTGTCTGGATAATCCCCTTGGGCGGTTTCTTGGGCATAAGATAGGCGATGGATAAAACGAAAAGAAAAGCTACGAGCGATAACATAATAATCCTGAATATCCGTTTTTTCATTTTAATATTCCTCCAAAATATATTCGCTTTATCTGGCCCTTGGCATCCTTTATTGAAAATTTTGCGTAACCAAAGCGGAATCTTATTATCGCAATCTGCATCATACCGAGCAAGCTCGATGCGGCTATGCTTGGATTTAAATTCTTAAATTCGCCTTCTTTTATCCCCTGTCTTATTATATTTTCGACTATCTTTACATATGGAATTATCGCAACTTTTAATATGTGGCCCATCATTATCGTAGTATCGCCCGACTTTCCGTATATCGCCTGAAAGATGTTGCCCTTTCCGGCAAAATAGTGAAAATTGAAATCTATTAATTTATCTAATTTATCTTTTGCGGTAGGATACTTTTTGATTTCCTCGATGAGTTGATGCCTGAACTCTTCGGCGCGCTCCTTTATCATATTACAACAAAGGTCATATTTGCTCTTAAAATAATGATAGATTATGCCCTCTGAAACGCCGGCCCTCCTGGCTATCTGGTCTGTGGTCGCCCTTGCAAAGCCCTCTTTTGCGCCAACCAAAAGTGCCGCGTTTATTATCTTCTGGCGAGTATTTGATTGTGAAGCTTCTAGTTCGGACATTGTTTTCCCTCTTATTGAGTGAGCGCTCACTCAATACATAATTATAATGATAATTCTGAATTTGTCAAGAAATAGTATATTAGAGACGTTTTCCAATTCAATCGGGAAAGTGTACCTCTATTAGGCAATGTGGCAAAGGAGGTACAGTTTCCGCTTTAAATCGAGGGCAGTTTCCTTCTTGGTTTGGAAAACGTCTCTATGGCGTTATAGGTGGTGTCTAATAAAAAGCGAAGGTCCTTTATGGAGATGCTAAGGGGGGGCATAAGGACGACGACATTTCCGAGAGGTCTTAAGATTATTCCATGCTTTTTTACTTCTTCTGTTATCCTCCACCCTGCCCTATCTTCCCATCGATAGGGTTCTTTTGTTGATTTATCTTTTACGAGTTCGATACCAACCATCATACCCCTTTGTCTTACATCGCCTACATGGTCTAATTCGTTGAATCTTCCTAAATTATTCTTCAAAAATTTTATCTTTGGCTGTAATCGCTGTAATACTTTTTCTTTTTTAAAAATCTCCAAATTAGCAATTGCTGCAGCACATGCCAATGGATTGCCAGTGTAAGTATGACCATGAAAAAATGTCTTCTTCTCAGAGTAATCTCCGAGGAATGCCGAGTAAATTTCATCGTTGGTAATCGTTGCTGCTAACGGCAAATATCCGCCCGTGATGGACTTCGCAAGGCACAAGAAATCCGGCGCCACGCCCTCCTGCTCACACGCAAACATCTTGCCCGTCCTGCCGAAGCCGGTTGCGACTTCATCCAATATCAATAAAATTCCATATCTATCGCACAACTTGCGTAAAGCCCTGATAAACCCTTTAGGTTGAGTAATCATCCCCGCCGCCGCCTGCATTAGTGGCTCGATTATAAGGGCTGCAACTTGTTTATGATATTGCCTCATCATCGCTTCAACTTCTCTGAGGCATCTTATCTTGCACTTTGGATAAGTCAAATTTAAGTGGCACCTATAACAATACGGGGCATTGACTTTAATCGATTTGAATAAAAGCGGCTTATAAATTTTATGGAATAAATCAATTCCGCCGACGCTTACTGAGCCAATTGTATCGCCGTGATATGCATTTACAAAGGTAATAAATTTTTTCTTTTCGGCTTTACCTTTCTGCTGCCAGTATTGAAACGCCATCTTTAGCGCTATTTCAACAGCTGTAGAGCCGTTGTCCGAATAGAAGACCTTTGTCAAACCCTTAGGCGATATCTCAATCAATCGCTTTGCCAACTCAATTGATGGCTCATTGCCTAAACCCAACAATGTGGAGTGCGCGATTTTATTAAGCTGCCTGCTAATGGCATAATCCAATTTTTTGTTTCTATGGCCATGCACGTTAACCCACAAGGAAGAAACGCCATCTAAATACCATCTTCCATAGATATCTTTTAAATATGAGCCCTTTCCTTCTTCGATAACTAAAGGCTCGACTTTTTCATAATCCTTCATTTGCGTAAATGGATGCCAGACGTATTTTCTGTCCCAATCCTTTAGATAATCCTTATAGAATTTCTTCTTTTCATTTAAAATTGAGGTCAAATCTATTTTTCTCGCAACGGCTTCGTTCATCTTAAATCTACTCTGGATTTTAGGAACGTAGGGGACTATGCCCAAGATCGGAACTCCTGTTAAACCTGAGATTATCTTTGGGTTTGTCCTCTCACATATCGTTAAAGGTTTGGATTCAGTTTGATTAAATATAATCCCGATAATTTCTATTCCGCAATTACGGGCGGCCTCAATCGTCAAAAGTGTATGATTTATAGTGCCCAGACCTAACCGAGAAACTATCAAAATCGGCAGATTTAAATCTAAAATGAGATCTTTCATTAAATAGTCGTCACGGATTGGAACGAGCAAACCGCCAGCACCTTCCACAATCATAAATTTATGTCGGCTGCTTAAGATATTAAATATCTCGATTATTTTTCCCGGCGATATGACCTTCTTTTCTATCTTCGCCGCAAGGCTTGGAGCAAGCGGGGCTTTTAAGCAATAGGGGTTTACTAATGATAATTCATCTTGTACGCCGCTGGCTTCGATTAATAATTTCGCATCCTGTGAAACTAACCTGCCATCTCTTTTTATCGCCCCAGATTGAACTGGCTTCATAACGCCGCAGTCGATGCCCTTCTTCTTTATGCCGTAAGCAACTGCTGTACCGATAAATGTCTTGCCGACCTCTGTATCAGTCCCCGTTACAAATATCCCTTTTCTCAATTCCTATTTCCTCGCACTTATTATTAAACCTTCAAAAGTTGCGCAGATTTTTCCGTCGGTAGAAAATCTTTTTCTATAAATCCTGTCCATCTCTTTTAAGACTGCTTTTGCACCTATTCCTTCAATCCAATTTTCGTAATGATGATGCGCACCTGTCGCCTTCAACCACTTAAGGATTTCATACGTCGATTTGTAAGTGCGGCGCTTTTTGAACCTCGTAACGCTGACAATAGAAAACCCCGCCTTTTTTAAACCACTAAGTACAACTGAATCCGTAGGATGGTCGTGTGCTTTTGGAAGCGTAGGACTTTTGATTTTCTTATACGCTTCTTCAAATGAATAATGTAATTCGCGCAATGTATTTTTTGTCATCAGGGAAAGGCAGAAAAATCCTTTAGGTTTCAAGAGCCTTTTGACATCCAAAAAAGCCTTCGCAAGATGATGAACCCTTTGATATACAACATTGGATACCACAAGGTCAAAAGGGCTTTCCTTAAACGGCATTTCGTTTAAATCTGCTTGAAGCACAAATGGCCTTTTAGGTGAATGCGACTCTCTAATTGCTGCATATTTAACCATCCCCCACGCGATATCAAAGCCAAAGGTAAAGGCGTTCGGATAAAATTTTGCCAACTCATAAGTATGCTCGCCGGTACCCATCCCTACATCTAATATAAAATTGAGACTTAGTTTTAAATCTTTAAGCCTTCGGAAAAGTTTGGCCCACATTTGGCGTTGTAGCCAAGCGGATTCATCATATGTTTCAGCCGCCTTTGAAAATGCCCTTATCTTTCGTTTATCCATTTTTCTAAAATCCGATTAAATTCCTGTGGCTTTGTCAAAAATGGCGCGTGGCCTGCGCCCTTTATAATTGCGAGCGTTGAATTCTTAATCGCGTTATGTAAATACTCGGAAGATTGCTTCGGTGTAATAAAATCGCCCTCGCCGCATACGATAAGCGCAGGTACATTAAATCGCTTTACTTCGTCCCGAAAATCAATTTTTTCCAACATTTCTAATCCTAAAATAAGGCCCTCTCTGTTCGGTTGGGGACCGTCGTTTAATACCTTCAATATATTTTGGAAATCTGCTCTCCTGGCTTCGCCCTCCAAAAACATCGAACGGCGAAAATCGAATAGGGCACTATTAAAATCTCGGTTTA
>CAZUZR010000049.1:0-8339 GCA_964625025.1 uncultured Planctomycetia bacterium
GAACATCCAACGGGGTTTTAGATGATGCCATCTATATTTTCTCCAACGAAAGATTTGACGATCTTAATGATGGATCAAACCGGCGTTGCAATTATTATTAAATCCGCATCAGAGGCCCCGCTTTTTAAATCCTTTGTTCCTACATCTATCGCTTGGCATCTTATCGCTCTTTGTATTGACGAACGCCTTCTTCCGATTCCTATGACAGCGCGCGCTAGCCTATTCTTCCTTATGGCCAATCCGAGTGAACCTCCAATCTAGCCCAGTCCGATTATCGCTACTTTTTTAAATCTCACGTCCAGTCGCTTTCGCAATGGCCTTCAATTCCTTCATTAATTTATCGAAGTTCTCAGGAAGCAACGATTGGAGTCCGTCTGACAAAGCCTCCTCAGGCTTTGGGTGTACCTCTATCAAAAGCCCATCAGCGCCAGCTGCCACAGAGGCCTTTGCCATTGGCGGCACATATCCCCACTGACCTGTGCCATGACTTGGGTCAACAATAACAGGCAAATGCGTTTTCTTCTTTAAAACTGGTATGGCGCTTAAATCCATCGTGAAACGAGTCTCTTCCTCAAACGTCCTAATCCCGCGCTCGCATAACATCACATTGAAATTTCCATTCGACAAAATATATTCGGCCGACATAAGCAATTCCTTAATCGTAGATGACATTCCTCGTTTCAAAAGGACTGGCTTCTTCGACAAGCCGACCTCTTTTAACAGATTGAAATTTTGCATATTCCTTGCACCTATCTGTAAGATATCGGCATATCTCTCGATTAGAGGCAAATCGCGAATGTCCATAACCTCTGTGATTATAGGTAAACCCGTCTTCTCGCGTGCCTCTTTCAAATATCTTAAACCCTCCTCCCCCAGTCCTTGAAAACTATATGGCGATGTTCGAGGTTTGAACGCTCCGCCTCGCAAGATCGCAGCCCCTGAACGCTTTACCGATTTCGCAATCTGAATCAAAAGTTCCCTATTTTCGACGGAACATGGACCTGCTATAACGACTATTTTTTTTCCGCCGATTTTCACCCCGCTTACGTTTATGACCGTATCTTCGGGCTTAAATTCTCGCGACACCAATTTGTACGGCGCCAAAATAGGCATAACCTTTTCTACGCCAGGGTATATCTCCAGCGGCTGTATCCTGATGATATCCTCTTCCCCAATGACGCCGATAATTGTGCGCTCAACGCCCTTTGATACCATCGGCTTTAATCCCAGCGACTTTACCTTCTCTACTATATGTTTTATCTGCGACTCAGTTGCATCTGGCCTCAAGACGATAATCATATCTTAAGCCTCCATTTTAGAGTTAATTATGAGTTACTTGAGTTTGTTTAAGTTGACCGAACTTTAATGAACTCTATAAAGTCAATGAACTTAATGTAATTTCAAATAGTTGATTCTTTTGAATGTATAACTCTTTTTAGCGCCTCGATGAATTTGCGATTTTCCTCTTCGGTGCCAACGGTAACTCGAATATAATTGTCCAATTTGTACGGCTTCATATCCCTTACGATTACGCCATATCGTAGCATCTGCTCAAATAATTTCTGCCCATCGCGTTTGACATCGACCAAAATGAAGTTGGCTGCAGAGGGGACATAAGAAAAACCTAACTTGTCGAGATTCCTGTACAAATATTTTTTCCCCTTAAGTATCGTCGATTTGGTTCTCTTAAGATGCTCGGCATCATCAAGGGCTGCCAGCGCTGCAACTTGCGCAAGCGCATTTACGTTAAACGGCTGACGCACCCTATTCATACAATCGATAAATTCTGCTTTTCCCACGCAATAGCCGAGCCTTAAGCCGGCTAAACCGTATGCCTTTGCGAATGTCCGAAATATAAGAACGTTTCTGTCTTTTAAATACTTCATAGTATTGGGATAATCCTTAACATCGACAAATTCATTATAGGCCTCGTCTATAACCACTAATATATTAGGGGGCAAGCCATCCAAAAATCTGTCCAACTGTTTATCCGTTATATAGGTCCCGGTCGGATTGTCGGGATTGGCTATAAATATTATCTTCGTTTTATCCGTTATGGCTGCCTTCATGCCGTCTAAATTGTATCTTAAATCCAGGCTTGGGATTGTCCTCACCCGACGTCCGAAAGCCTCAACTATCAAACGATATTCCAGAAAGGTAGGCTCCGCTACTATCGCTTCCTCATCTTCATTCAAAAATGTCAGAACGACAATTGAAATCAATTCATCAGAGCCGTTTCCAAAAATAAGATTCTCAGGCTTCACTTTCAGTGCCTTCGCAAGTTTTCTCTTGAGATAATAGCAGTTCCCATCAGGATAGCGGTTTATATTTTTAAGTGCCTTCCTTATTGCAGCAATAGCGTTAGATGAAGGCCCCAAAGGATTTTCATTTGAGGCAAGTTTATAGACTCGCCTTAAGCCTAATTCTCGTTTCACTTCCTCAATGGGTTTGCCCGGTTCGTAAGGCTCTATATTCGCTATGCCACTTCTTACTAATCTGTTCATATCTTTAAGCCATCGGGTAAGAACCTAATATCTTAAGATACGTACATCCACGCCCAAGTTCAGCGAGGGCTTTTTTAACATTTTCATCTTTATAGTGTCCGACCATATCGACGAAGAAGTAATATTCCCATACCTTCTTCTTTGAGGGCCTAGATTCTATCTTCGTCAAATTTATCTTATATTTTTTGAAGGGCACCAGCATATCATGCAGAGCGCCAATGCGGTCCTTCACCGAAAACGTAATAGATGTCTTGTCCCTCTTAGTTGGCTCGCCCTCAGCACTGCCAATTACTAAGAATCTGGTCACATTATGTGCGCTGTCTTCTATGGAGCGCGCTAAAATATTCAATCCGTAACAATCGGCAGCAAGGTTAGAGGCGATCGCAGCAGCGCCTTTTTCCTTGACCGCAAGTTCTGCTGCCTTCGTCGTAGATGAAACCTCAACCAATTCGCAATTTGGCAGATTCGCCTCAAGCCACATCCTGCATTGGCCGAAGACCTGCGGATTCGAATAGACTTTTTTGATTTGGCCTATCCTACAATTCGCAAGTAGATTGTGGGAAACCTCAAGCGAAATCTCAGAGCATATCTTCAAGTCGGACTCCATAAACATATCCAACGTATGATTGACCGCTCCTTCTATTGAGTTCTCAATGGGCACGACTCCATAGTCAGCCCTCGTACGTTCAACTTCTGTAAAGATTTCGGTTATCGAATTTACAGGAAGATATCCAACTGACGAGCCGAATTTCTTTAATGCGGCGATATGGGTGAATGTGGCAGGCGGACCCAAATACGCAATCACGATGGACTTCTCTAACGCCAATGAGCCAGACATAATCTCACGGTAAATGGACTTCAGCGTCTCATTAGAAAGAGGGCCCTTATTTACCTTCTCTATCCTATCGTATATGACCCTTTCTCTGTCAGGCGAATAAATATTTTTCTTACTCTTTGCTTTCAGCCGGCCGATCTTCGCGCTCAATCGGGCCCTCTCGTTGAGCAGCCCTATTATTTTCGAGTCCAACCGGTCTATCCTCTTGCGTAACCTCTTCATCTCCATCTTTTGTCTCCTCACCAAGTAAATTTCTACCGCCTAAATTGGCCTCGCTCAAATCTATATCCGCTTCGGTAAATTCAGAAAGCCTTGGTAATTCAGATAGCGAATTTAATCCAAATCTTTCCAAAAATTCTTTTGTCGTTCCATAAATGATAGGCCTGCCGGGGGCATCCCTTCTTCCAATAATTCTAATCAGCGACCTCTCCAATAATGTCTTTATAACTCCATCGACGTTGACGCCACGTATATCTTCGATATCCGCCCTCGTTATTGGCTGCCGATAGGCAATGATGGCTAATGTCTCTAATGCTGGCCGACTCATCCTATCTCTAAATCTCACCTTATAAAATTTTTTTAAGATATCTGCATACGTTGGTTCGGTCGCCATTTGAAAGCCGCCAGCGACCTCGTAAATCTTAAAACTCCTTCCTAAATTTTCATATTCGGCCTTCAACTCTAATGCAAGGGCCCTTATATCTCGTGGATCTAGTTCGGCTAAAACCTCTCTAACCTGTTCTATAGTTAGCGGTTTTTCAGACGCAAACAAAAGCGCTTCGATTATGCGTTTTGCTTTAAGCTTATCATCCACCTTGCGCTCCATCTTCTTCAGTCAGATGCGGATTTCTGCCCATCCGTCAGGCGGGCGTCGTTATCGGAATTCGTCTCTGGTTTCGCTTCGTAGATATTCGTTTTTAATTTAAGCCGTATATTATTTGGATTTCGCAATATCTCCATTTCCCCAAACAATTGCCGCTGTCTTACTAAAACCTCCTTTAACCTAATCAACTCCAGCAACGCCAAGAATGTTGCGATTAACTCCATCTTGCTCTTCGCGTTCGCAAATATCTCTTTAAAATATAAAACCGATTTTTCAAGTAGCAGATGAAATAATTCGTGAATTTTCTCCTCAACGGTATACTCATCCTTCACCATTTCCAAAAATGCCTCTTTGGAAATGGATTTCAATACCGTTGAGAAAGCGGTGATTAAATCGAATATCGACGCCTCGAAATATGGACCTTCGCCCTCATCTATGAACTGGGTTTCGTCCACAGACCTAGGGTATAATAACGACCTGCTTGCCTCCATCTGCGCCAACTGGCCTGCCGCCTCCTTAAATTTCTTGTACTCGATGAGCCTGCGCACCAACTCGGCTCGCGGGTCTTTCTCTTCAACCTCTTCGGGCGGCAGTTCCTCAGGCGGCAAGAGCATCCTCGATTTTATATGCATCAAAGTCGCCGCCATCACAATGAATTCGCCGGCGATGTTCAAATCCAACATCTTCATATATTCTAAATATACCAGATATTGCTCTGTGATCTTTGCGATTGGGATATCAAATATATCCGCCTCCTCTTTCTTTATCAAATATAAGAGCAAATCCAACGGACCTTCAAAAACCTCTAACTTAACTTTATACGTCATAACCCGACCGCCTTCTTAACCTCGCTTAGCGTCTGCTGCGCTATGCCTTTGGCTTGTTTTGCGCCTTTGGTTAAAATCGCTTCGATTCGTTTTTTATCCTTTAATAATTTTTTTCTTTTCTCTTGTATCGGCTTTAACATTTCGATTATATATTCTGCGAGCCGCGCTTTATTTTCAACACAACCTATTTTAGCACCCCTGCACTCTTGCGCAACTGTCTCGCTAAAATCTGGAAAGAAAACCTCATAATAAGAATGGACATTACACACCTCAGGATGTCCGGGGTCTTCTTTTCTTATCCGAGCCGGGTCGGTTACCATAGACATCGCCTTCTTTTGAATCACATCTGGCGAATCTGAAATATTAATGGTGTTACCATAACTCTTTGACATCTTGCGGTTGTCGATTCCCAAAAGTCTAGGCGTCTGTGTCAAGATAGCATCTGGTTCTGGAAAAATTCGCGCCTTATATAGATGATGAAACTTACGCAGGATCTCACGCGTCAATTCCAGATGCGGAAGCTGGTCCTCTCCGACTGGCACGGCGTTGGCTTTATAAATCAAGATATCCGCCGCCTGTAAAACCGGATAGCCCAAAAATGCGTACGTTGCAAGGTCGCGGCCTTCTATCTCTCTTAATTGCTCCTTATACGTTGGGCAGCGTTCAAGCCAAGATAGCGGTGTTATCGTAGACAATATCATATCCAATTCCAGATGCTCCGTCACATGAGACTGAACGAATATCACGGATTTGTTTGGGTCTATTCCGCAGGCTATCCAATCTACGACGCAATCGATTATGTTCTCTTTTATATCCGAAGGGTTCTCGTACTCACTCATAAACGCGTGATAGTCAGCGACCATATAGAGACATTCATACCTCTTCTGCAATTCAACCCAATTCTTCAGTGCCCCGGCTAAATGGCCGAGATGCAATCTGCCTGTCGGCCGCATTCCGCTTAATACGCGCTTCTTCATCTCTTAAAGTTTCCTCGCCGTCTTTCGAATTTCATAAATCTCAATTACATCACCCGCGTTTATATCGTTGAAGTTCTCTAACCCTATGCCGCACTCAAATCCTTCGGCAACTTCCTTGACATCATCCTTAAATCTCTTAAGCGAGGATATCTTCCCTTCGTATACTTTTGCCTTCTCCCTAATCAAACGGCAATTAGCCCCCCTTGTTAGTTTCCCTTTTAAAACGTAACAACCTGCAATGGTGCCTACCTTGGAAACTTTAAATACCTGTCTGACTTCTGCGCGCCCTATGAAGACCTCTTCCAAATGCGGCTCAAGCAATCCCTCCATAGCGCTTCTTACGTCAGATATCGCCTCATAAATAATCCGATAAACCCTAACATCTACTTTTTCTAATCTGGAGTTTTCATCCGCCTCCGGCGTCAACTCAACATGAAATCCGATAATAATCGCATTTGAAGCCGCTGCCAACATCACATCCGATTCGTTGATGCTGCCTATCCCTGAGTGGATTATATCCAGTTTTATATCTTTTGTCTCCAGTCCATTCAATGATTGAACCAATGCCTCCAGAGAACCCTGCATATCCGCTTTCACAACTAACTTCAATTCCTTGACCTTTCCTTCCTTGACCTGTTGGGATAAATCCTCGAGCGTAATCCTCTTCACCGGCTGCAATTCTTTGGCCTTCGCTTCTTGTTGTCTGCGTGTGGCAATCTCTTTAGCTAACTTTTCATCTGTAACTACAAAAAATATATCGCCAGCCTGTGGTACGCCCGCCAATCCCGAAATTTCAACCGGCTTAGACGGAGGCGCCTCGTTTACCCTGCGCCCTAAATCGTCAATCATAGCCTTTACCCTTCCATGATGTAAGCCCGCAATGGCGATTTCGCCTAATTTTAATGTCCCGCTCTGAACTAAAACTGTCGCAACGGGCCCGCTGCCTTTTGATAATCTTCCTTCTATCACAATTCCTTTGGCAGGCCTCGCGGGGTCTGCTTTTAACTCCAATAATTCTGCCTCAAGCAAAATCATCTTCAATAATTCGTCGATGCCCTGACCTGTTTTTGCTGAAACTCCAACCGTTACCGTCTTTCCACCCCAGTCCTCGGGGGTCAATCCCAATTGCATAAGTTGCTTCTTAACCTTATCAGGATCGGCTTCGGGTTTATCAATTTTATTTAACGCGACGACTATTGGGACGCCTGCTGCGCGCGCGTGGTCTATCGCTTCAATGGTCTGTGGCATCACTCCATCATCTGCAGCTACCACTAATACTACTATATCGGTCGCCTGTGCTCCTCGAGCCCTCATCGCAGTAAACGCCTCGTGGCCCGGCGTATCCAAAAAAGTAACGTGCCCTTCTGGAAGAATGACTTCATATGCGCCGATATGTTGGGTTATCCCCCCCGCTTCCTTTTCGGTAAGCCTGCTCTTCCTAATCGCATCCAATAGCGATGTCTTTCCATGATCAACATGTCCCATAAAAGTAACAACGGGCGCTCTGGAAATTAATTTCGTTTTATCTACAACCTCATACGATTTTAAAATTTCTTCCTCAGGTGTTGGCGGACGCTCTAACTGAAACCCAAAATCCTGGGCGATTAAATTTGCGGCCTCCTCGTCTAACGGCTGATTTATCGTCGCCATTATCTTCTGCTTCATCAATTTCATTATTATATCGTTTGGCTTGATATTCAATTTCGCCGCTAAATCCTTTACTGTGATGGGCAATCTTACAGTCAGCCTTTTAAGTTCGACCTTTTCTACTGGCGCGGTCACGCTTTCTACAAGGGCAGGCGTTTCTATTGGAGGCTTTTCTTCTAGGAGAGGCTTTATCTCCCTTGGTTTTATTTTAGGCGTAGGTGTAATTTTGGGGGCAACAGTTGCGACTTCTGTTTTTAGCGTCTCTGCTACAATTGGCTCTTCAACTTTTGTTTTCTTAGGTTCTTTTGGAACCACTTTACGTTTAGGCCTTGCGGCCTCTTTTGCGGCTTCTTTTGCTTTAACCCTCGGCTTGGCTTTAAGTCCTATTTTCGCTTTTGATACGGACACCTTTGCCGAGTGGGCAGGCTTGCGCACTTGCGGCTTCTCTTTAGCGCTTACCTTTGTCGTCTTAACGGCCTTTGCCGCTTCGGCAGGCTTTTTCTCTTTTTTTGTACTTTCCTTAACCTTTTTCATTTCTCGCGCAAGATCTCTTTAGCACCTTTCAATATCTTTTCAGCTGTCTTTTTTCCAATGCCCTTTATCTTAGTCAGTTCCTCAATTGAGGCGGAAGCGATTGACTCTATCGTCTTAAACTTCGCTGCCTCCAAAGCCTCTTTAATCTTTGGGCCTACGCCCGGTATTAAAGAGATATCTTTTTCTTTTTTT
>CAZUZR010000050.1:0-3704 GCA_964625025.1 uncultured Planctomycetia bacterium
AAGTCTGCGATTATACTAAATATGGATTTATAGTGGCCCGCGCAGTCGGGCGCGGCAGATATTCACGTGGCATATTGATTTGTAAAAGCGGGGTTGGAATGTCAATCGTTGCGAATAAAGTTCACGGCGTTCGGGCAGTTGTGGCGCATGATACGCAAGTTGCGAGGTTTTCCCGCAAACATAATGATTCAAATGTAATCGTATTCGGCTCAAAATTTATAGGGGTGGGAAAGGTTAAACGAATCTTGGACGTTTGGCTTGAAACTAACTTCCTGGGAGGAAGACACTTAAGGCGAGTTAGGCAAATAAAAGATATAGAGGACGAGATAAAAAATAGTTTCCGCCCAAGGCGGATTCGCCACGATTTGTGGTGAAAAATGTCGGAGGTCGGATAATGAAGAGGCTCAAAGAAGTTGATACAGAAATCTATGAGGCGATATGTAACGAGACTCGCCGAGAGGAAGAGAATATCGAGCTAATCGCGAGCGAAAATTTCTGCAGCCGCGCGGTCTTGGAGGCACAGGGCTCAGTCCTTACCAATAAATATGCAGAAGGGTATCCAGGTGCGCGATGGTATGGTGGTTGCGAATACGTTGATGTCGCTGAGCGGCTTGCGATTGAACGGGCAAAGCAATTATTTAAGGCGGAACACGCCAATGTCCAACCCCATTGTGGTTCGCAGGCAAATATGGCGGTATACTTTGCAGCGCTTAATATCGGCGATACAGTTATGGCGCTTGATTTGGCTTGCGGGGGACACCTCACACACGGCCATAAGGCGAATTTCTCTGGCAAATACTTTAAGATTGTGCCGTACGGCGTAGCTCGCAAGACCGAGATGTTAGATTACGATGAGATTCTAAGTTTAGCTTTGGCGCATAAGCCGAAGGTGATTTTAGCGGGCGCAACCGCATATCCGCGCGAAATCGATTTTAAAAAATTTAGAGGTATCTGCGATAAGGTTGGAGCATATCTTTTGGTCGATATGGCACACTTTGCAGGATTAGTTGCGGCGGGAATTCATCCTGACCCTATTCCATACGCTGAATTCGTTACTACGACCACACATAAGACGTTGAGGGGCCCGCGCGGCGGGATGATACTTTGTAGAAAAGAATTTGCTAAAAAAATAGATGCGATGATATTTCCTGGCATTCAGGGAGGGCCACTCATGCACCTAATTGCAGCTAAGGCGGTTGCGTTTAAAGAGGCGTTGCAGCCGGAATTTAAGGAATATCAGAGACAGATTCAAAAAAATGCGTGCGCTTTAGCCGAAGGGCTTCAAAGACGTGGGCATAGAATAGTCTCAGGCGGTACAGATACGCATCTACTTTTAGTGGATTTGACCAAAAAAGGTTTAACCGGTAAAGAGGCGCAGGAGGCATTGGATAGAGCGAAGATAACAGTAAATAAAAATTTAATTCCGTATGACACAAAACCTTCGGCAGTGACAAGTGGGCTTAGATTGGGAGCGTCCGCTGTAACTACGCGCGGGATGAAAGAGCATCAGATGTATGAGATAGCAAGCCTTATCGACGACGTGCTTAGTGACATCAAAGATGAGGTGGTGATAAATTCGGTTAAACAAAAGGTGGCTAAATTGGTTGAGAGATTTCCAATCTATCGTGAACTACTTGCCGAGGGTTAAGTATGGCGAAGAGGATAAAACGACCTGACTGGGATGAATATTTTTTAGATATCGCCAAACTTGTCGCGAAGCGTTCGACCTGTTTGAGGCGGCAGGTCGGCGCATTGATTGTGAAGAACAGAAGGATTTTGACAACTGGGTACAACGGCACCCCAACAGGGATTACGCACTGTGAGGTTGTGGGTTGTTTGCGCAAGAAATTGAAAGTTCCGTCGGGCGAAAGGCATGAATTGTGCCACGGGCTGCATGCGGAGCAAAACTCGATAATTCAAGCGGCGCTTTACGGCGTCAACATCGAAGGTGGCACTTTATACTGCACAAATCAGCCGTGTTCGATTTGTGCGAAGATGCTCATAAATGCTGGGATAAAAGAGATTGTGATTGAATCAGGCTATCCTGATAAGATGGCAAGGGAGTTTTTTGATGAAGCGGGCATTTTGGTAAGAATGGCAAAGAGGAGCAGAAAAAGATGAAACCCGCACCTTCTTTGTATTCATTCGGTATGTTTATTATGTGCGGGGCGACGAAATTTAAGAGATGCGTAGTGGAAAATCAAGAATAAAAGAGAGGGTGCAAGATGAAGTGTCCATTTTGCGGAAATATAGAGGATAAGGTAATCGATTCGCGAGCATCGACGGAAGGCGATACGATTAGGCGGCGGCGGGAATGTTTAAAATGTCAGAAGAGGTTTACTACTTACGAGCGGCTTGAGGAGATTCCGTTTAGGGTGATTAAAAAAGACGGTCGCCGCGAACCTTTCGATAGGAAAAAATTGCTTGCTGGAATTTTGAAGGCATGCGAAAAACGCCCTATTCCGATGGAGAGGATTGAGGCGATGGTCGATGAGATAGAAAGGACCCTTCAGAGAAATTATGAGAAAGAGGTTTCATCAACGGATATCGGTGAATTGGTTATGAGACAATTACATAAGTTAGATGAAGTCGCATATGTGAGGTTCGCCTCCGTCTATCGGCAATTTAAGGATATAAATCAATTTATGAGCGAACTCTCAACGCTATTGAAAGAAGGCCGCAAGCCTTAAACCGCCCACCTTTTACTGTATAGCATCTCTTCGTTGTAAAAAGGTGCAGGGTAAAGGAAGAATAAGATTTTGAAAGAGGCATTATATTGGGAAAATATAAATGGAAAAGTAAAATGTCATCTCTGCCCGCACGAGTGCACGATTGTAAACGGAAGGGCCGGGATTTGTGGCGTGCGAAAAAACATAGATGGGATGCTCTATTCATTGGTTTATGGTGAGACGACTTCAATCGCTTTAGACCCCATTGAGAAAAAACCCCTCTATCATTATCATCCCGGAGAATATATCCTCTCCTTAGGGACAAAGGGCTGCAATTTTAAATGTCCCTACTGCCAGAATTGGACGATATCGCAAGATATGGATGCGCCGACTGAAAAGGCCACTTCTGCATGGATAATCAAGAAGGCAAAGGAGTCTAAATCCTTCGGCGTCGCATATACTTATAACGAACCGTTTATCTGGTATGAGTTTGTGTTGGATACAGCGAAGTTAGCGAAGGCGCAGGGCCTAGAAAATGTCCTGGTTACAAATGGCTATGTAAACCCTAAGCCCCTCGAAGAGATGCTGCCATACATCGATGCGATGAATATAGATTTAAAATCTATGGAAGAGGAATTCTATAGAAAGATTTGTGGCGGAAGGTTAGAGCCAGTATTATACGTTATAAAAAGGTCTGCTAAAAGTTGCCACATCGAGCTCACGAATTTGATAATTCCTGGACTGAATGACTCCGACGGCAATTTCATACGGCTCGTAGATTGGATTTTCGATAACGTCGGCCCAGATGTACCCCTTCACTTTTCACGGTATTTCCCGTGTTACAAGATGACCACGCCAGCGACGCCTCTCGACGCATTAGAACGTGCCTACAAAATTGCCAAGGTAAAACTTAAACACGTTTACTTAGGTAATGTTTAAAAAAAGGAGGATATATGCCACTTAAAGTTACCGTAAGTAAAAAGCGAACTGGGTTCTTCACCGTATCTCCTGATGGTTCCATAGATTCAGAAAATT
>CAZUZR010000050.1:3714-8165 GCA_964625025.1 uncultured Planctomycetia bacterium
TAGAGAAGGTAGTAAATTCGATTTTGGATTATTCAACTAAGATAATCGTATTTGATATGGAGGCTGTAACTTATATAAGCAGCATGGGATTGAACGTTATGTTGAAAGCGAAAAAATACGTTGAAAAAAACGGAGGTATTTTTATAATAACAAATCTTCAACCACAGGTGAAAAAGGTATTTGAGATTGTGGCAGCCCTTCCCTCGCTGAAAGTTTTTGCAAGTATGGAAGAAGCGGATAACTACCTCGCTGAGATACAGAGAAAAGAGATAGAGAGGAGAGGTCCCTTTTAAGAAGATCAATAGCTTAATCACAATAGCGTTAGCCCTTATATTTTTCATCGGCTACTTTAGATATATTGAGCGGCGAAGCATATTTTTTCCGATGAGGCAAATAGAATATACGCCGCAGGAAATCGGCTTAATTTATAAGGAAGTATTTTTTAAGACAGAGGACGGCGTAGAGCTAAACGGCTGGTTCATCCCTGCCAAAGAGGCGAAGCGCACAATCCTCTTCCTTCACGGGAATGCAGGAAATATAAGCCATAGATTTGAGAAGCTCCAGATATTTCACGATTTGAATTTAAACGTCTTCATCTTTGACTATCGAGGGTATGGGAAAAGCAAGGGTTCTGCGTCTGAAAGGGGCATTTACCTCGATGCAAAAACCGCCTACGATTACTTGGTATCCAAAGAAGGCGTACGCAAAGACGAGATAATTCTCTTCGGCGAATCGCTGGGCGGCTCTGTGGCGATTGATTTGGCAAGCAAGGCAGAGGTCAAAGCCATAATCGTAGAAAGCGCTTTTACCTCGGCGAAAGATATGGCAAGGAGGATATATCCTTTTATTCCGCCGTTTTTCATCGCAAGCGACTTCAATTCCGCCAAAAAGATCAAAGACATCCACGCACCAAAATTGCTCATCCACAGCGTAGACGATGAGATAGTGCCGTTCGAGCTAGGAGAGAAACTATTTGAGGCAGCGCCACAGCCCAAGATATTCTTAAAGATAAGAGGAGGACACAATACCGCTTTCCTCGATTCGGAGGATGAGTTTAAAAAGGGAATAGGCTCTTTCGTTTCATCGTTGACAAAATAGAGTTACTCTGCTACTTTATTTAAGATTATACGGAATCGGTACACAAAAATTAAGAAGGGGTGAGAATAACGATGACAAGAAAAATGGAACTATTTATGAAAGAAGTCGTGGAAAAAAATCCAGGTGAAGTGGAATTTCATCAAGCAGTGCAGGAAATAGTGGAATCGGTAATGCCATTTATTGAGAAAAATCCCAAATATCAAAAAGCTAAGATACTCGAAAGGATGGCAGAGCCCGAGAGAGTAATTATATTCCGTGTCCCTTGGTTAGACGATAAAGGAGAGGTTCAAATAAACCGAGGATACCGCGTTCAGATGAACAGCGCATTAGGTCCCTACAAGGGAGGGCTTCGCTTCCATCCCACCGTTAATTTAAGCGTTTTGAAATTTTTGGCCTTTGAGCAGGTTTTTAAGAATAGTTTAACTACGCTTCCGATGGGCGGTGGTAAAGGAGGCTCAAATTTTGACCCAAAGGGAAAGTCCGATAATGAAGTGATGAAATTTTGTCAGAGCTTTATGACCGAACTGCAAAAATATATCGGTCCCGATATAGATGTCCCTGCTGGTGACATCGGCGTGGGCACAAGGGAAATCGGCTTTTTATTTGGTCAGTACAAAAGAACGCGCAACGAATTTAGTGGAGTTCTTACTGGCAAAGGACTGAACTGGGGCGGAAGCTTAATAAGGTCTGAGGCCACGGGCTATGGCTGCGTCTATTTTATCCAGGAGATGTTAAAGACAAAGGGGGAATCTTTGGACGGGAAGGTTTGTACAGTATCTGGCTCTGGCAACGTTGCTCAGTATACCGTAGAAAAACTTATTCAGTTAGGGGCAAAGGTTGTGACGTTATCGGATTCTAACGGGTTCATTTACGACGAAGACGGTATCGACGAGAAGAAATTGGCCTATGTCTTTGAGCTAAAGAATGTGCGACGCGGCCGAATGAAAGAGTACGCAAAAGAATTCAATTGTAAATATTTTGAAAATCAGCAGCCTTGGGGAGTGAAATGCGATATCGCATTTCCCAGCGCTATTCAAAACGAAATAAGCGGAAACGATGCAAAGGCGTTAGTTAAAAACGGCTGTATCGCTGTCGGCGAAGGAGCGAATATGCCAACTACTCCGGAGGGAATTAAAGTATTTCTAAATGCAAAGATTCTATATGCTCCGGGTAAAGCTTCCAATGCTGGAGGTGTGGCTACCAGCGGTCTTGAGATGTCCCAGAATAGTCAGAGATTGTCCTGGACCAGAGAGGAAGTGGATGAGAAACTGCGTCAGATAATGATTAAGATACACGATTCCTGTGTTAAATATGGCAAGGAAGGCAATTTTATCAATTACGTCAAAGGTGCGAATATCGCTGGATTTATCAAAGTGGCCGATGCCATGTTGGATCAGGGGTTAGTTTAATAATAGAAAGATAACGAGGTAATGGCATGAAAGTCGAGGAAATAAAACCAAAGGATTTAAATCCTAAGAAATTTATTGAAGGTAAAATAAAGGAAATCTCTTCTCAAGTCGGCAATGGCTTAGCCATCAACGCATTATCGGGAGGAGTTGATTCTTCAACGGTTACCATGTTGGGTCACAAGGCGTTAGGAAAAAGGCTAAAAACATATTTTATAAATAACGGTTTAATGAGACAAGATGAACCCCAAAGGATAGTTTCATCGTTTAAAAGATTGGGCGTCCGCGTAGAAATAATCGATGCCCAAGAGAAATTTTTTAAGGCCCTTAAGGGTATAACCGACCCCGAAGAGAAAAGGGAAGCCATTACTCAGACGTTTTACAAGGATGTTTTTGGCAAGCTTGTAAGAAAAAGTGGTGCAAAATACCTTTTACAAGGAACCATCTTAACGGATGTGGATGAGACTGTTGCCGGGATAAAGAGACAGCACAATGTCTTTGAGCAATTGGGCATAGATCCCAAGAAGGCATTCGGCTATAGAATTATAGAACCCTTGGTGCAACTTCGTAAGGTCGGCGTAAGGAAAATTGCGCAAGCATTAGGGTTACCTAAAGTCGCGTATAATAGGATGCCATTTCCGGGTCCAGCTTTATCTGCTCGTGTAATCGGAGAAGTAACGCCAGAAAAAATTAAAATAGTAAGACAGGCAACCGCCATCACCGAAGAGGGGTTAGCTTCCACCAAGGCCTTTCAATATATGGCGATTTTGCATCGGGATAGAGTTACGGGTGTGCGAGACGGCAAAAGAGATTATGGTTTTCAAATTGAAATTAGGTGTTGGGATAGTGTTGATGCGAGAGTAGCTACGCCTACAAGATTGGCTTACGATACCTTAGCTAAATTGGTTCACAGAATAGTTACCGAAGTTCCCGGGGTAGTTAGCGTTACCTACAATATAACTCCAAAACCTCCCTCGACTATGGAAGTAGTTTAGCTTCAATTTGGCACAACAATATTATGATGAAAAAAATCGGTTTTGATAATGAGAGATACCTTAAAGAACAGAGTCAAGCTATCTTAGAAAGGATAGGCAGATTCGAAGGCAGGCTTTACCTAGAGTTTGGAGGGAAATTACTTTACGACTATCATGCAGCGAGAGTCCTTCCTGGCTATGACCCCAACATTAAAATAAAATTATTAAAGCAACTCAAAGACAAGATAGATATACTCCTTTGTATTTACGCGGGAGATATTGAAAAGGGCAGAATCCGTGGAGATTTTGGTATAACCTATGACGTCGATGCTCTTAAACTTATCGATGATTTAAGAGATCATAGCTTAGAGATTTTAGCAGTGGTAATTACGCGTTTTGATAATCAGCCACAGGCAATCAGATTTAAGAATATATTAGAAAATAGAAATATCAAGGTATATCTACATTCGGCGACTAAAGGATACCCCACAGATGTAGATACAATCGTAAGCGAAGGGGGTTACGGAAAGAATACTTACATCGAAACAAAGAATCCCATTATCGTAATTACTGGCCCTGGACCAGGAAGCGGGAAATTAGCGACCTGTCTTTCTCAACTTTATCATGATTATAAAAGAGGGTTAAAATCAGGTTATGCAAAATTTGAGACGTTTCCTATTTGGAATTTGCCTTTGAAACATCCGGTAAATTTAGCCTATGAAGCAGCAACTGCGGATATAGCGGATTTTAATCTGATCGACCCCTTTCATTTAAGCGCCTGTAATCAGAGCGCGGTAAATTATAATCGCGATGTAGAAATATTCCCGGTATTAAAAAGGATATTAGAGAAGATAACGGGTGGTGAACTTATCTATCGATCCCCTACGGAGATGGGGGTAAGTCGAGCAGGCTTTGCCATCGTTGACGATGAGGTAGTCAAAGAAGCAGCGACCCAAGAGATAATAAGGCGGTA
>CAZUZR010000051.1:0-8161 GCA_964625025.1 uncultured Planctomycetia bacterium
TTCTTCTGCGAATTTTTCGCCGCGCAACATATTGCCGCCGCCGATTACAACCGCAATTTCAATCCCTAACTCCCTTACTTCTTTAATCCGCTCGGCAATTGCCCGGCAAGCCCTTGGATCAATCCCATAACCTTGATTTCCTTGCAATGCCTCGCCGCCTATCTTCAGCACGACTCTTTTATATAGCGGCTTCTTTGACTTAAGCGTCATCGTATTTCAAACCTCATCGCCCAATTGGTATCTCGCAAATCTTCTTATCACGATATTTTCGCCGACCTTCGCAATGATTTGCGTTAGACAATCTTTCACTGTAGTCGCCGGCTCCTTTATAAATGGCTGCTCAAGTAGACAAAATTGTTTTATCTCCTCTTCGCCTAAATCAGGTGGCGCATCTTCCCGCTTTAAAAATTTTGGATTTGTCGACGCTATCTGAAGCGTCAAGTCCTTAATAAATTTTTGGAAATCGTCGCAGCGCGCAACGAAGTCCGTCTCGCAATTTACCTCGACTAAAACCCCAATCCTTCCGTCGTGATGAACGTATGAGGCAACCTTTCCCTCTTTCGCGGTGCGCGTCGACTTCACTTGCGCTATCCTTAAACCTTTCTCCTTTAATATCTCAACCGCCTTATTAAAATCGCCACCGGATTTTAAAAGCGCTTCTTTGCAATCCATAAATCCAGCGCCGGTTATATCCCTTAGTCTCTTTACATCATCTGCCTTAACTGCCATCTTATGCCTTCGTCGTCTTTCTCTTTTTAGTTAGCGGCTCTTCTTCGACAACCTTGCCCTTTAATACCTTTTTCGCTATCTTTTCAACTTCCTCTTCATCCACAATTATTTTTTCGGTTCCACCCTTTTCAGCCAAGGCCTCCTCCACTTGTTTCGCCTCTTCTTCTTTCGCTTCCTCGGCGGCCTTGCCCTCCATAAACACCTTTCTTCCCTCAAGCACCACATCGGCAACGAGTTGCGTCACCAATCTTATCGAGCGGATCGCATCATCGTTTCCAGGTATTGGATAATCTATCTTGTCAGGGTCGCAATTCGTATCAACCAACCCGACCACAGGAATTCCGAGTCGATTCGCTTCGTTGACCGCTATCTCTTCCTTCTTTGAATCGACGACGTAAACCGCGGCGGGAAGATTTCCCATCTCAACTATGCCTTCCAAATTATATCTCAATTTTTCGAGTTCCCTCGAAAGCCTCGCCGATTCTTTCTTTGAAAGTTTATCGAAGATGCCTTCGTCCTTCATCTTCTGAAGTTCCTTCAAACGTTTTATCGACTTCTTTATCGTGGAGAAATTCGTCAACGTGCCTCCTAGCCATCGCTCGTTCATGTAGAACATCTCGCAGCGAAGCGCTTCTTCTTTAATCACGCCTTTCGCCTGTTTCTTCGTTCCGACGAATAAGACCGCCTCTCCCCTTGAGGCGATATCCCTCAAGAAGTTGGTGGCATTATTGAGGGCGCCTTCGGTCTTCTCCAAGTCGATTATGTAAATGCCATTCTTCTCGCCGAAGATGTACTTACCCATCTTCGGATTCCAGCGTTTAGTTTGGTGGCCAAAATGCACACCTGCTTCTAGCAGTTGTTTTAACGTCTCTGTCGTTGCCAATTTGCCCTCCTTCTTATATTAAAGTCTATAAATTCTATCATACGGGATACTATGGTTTCAAGCACTTTTTATCCTTCTTCCTTAAATTGTAATTCATAAAGCCTCTTATATAAACCTGCTTTTCTTAGCAATTCCTCGTGTGTGCCAACCTCAACTATTGAGCCATTCTCCAAAACGATTATCTTCGTCGCAAATTTTATAGTAGAAAGCCTGTGGGCGATTACAAAAACGGTTCTGCCCTTCATAAGTACTTCTATGGCTTTCTGAACCAGCAGTTCCGATTCCATATCCAGCTGTGAAGTTGCCTCATCTAATATCAAAATTGGTGCATTTTTTAACACTGTTCGCGCAATAGCTATCCTTTGTCTTTCGCCACCTGAGAGACGAAAGCCACGTTCGCCCACAATCGTATCATATCCTTTAGGTAATCCGGATATGAAATCGTGTGCGTTTGCGATTTTAGCGGCCTGGATAATATCTTCGTCAGATGCACCTACTTCGCCATACGTGATATTTGCCCTTATGGTATCGTGGAACAAAATCGTCTCTTGAGTTACGATGCCAATTTGGTCGCGAAGCGATTTTAAGGTGACGTCTTTTATGTCTTGCCCATCGATTAAAATCGCTCCTTTAGTCGTGTCATAAAATCGTGGGATTAGGTTAACGAGCGAGGATTTTCCAACGCCTGTAGGGCCTACTATTGCAACTATCTCTCCTTTGCCCACTTGCAAGTTTATATCTTTAAGTACCACCTCGCCATCATAACCGAAGCTTACATCCTGAAATGTAATCCTATCCTTGATGGGAAGCAACTCTTGGGCATCGCTTTTTTCTTCTACGGTTATCTGAGTATCCAATATCTCAAAGGTTCGCTCAGCTGCCGCGAGCGCCTCCTGATTTATCGAATAGATGCGGCTTAACCTATTTAATGGCCTTACCAAAAGCAAAAGCGACATAAGAAATGCACTAAACGCCCCCGGACTTAAAAGCCCTAGAACGACTTTTCTACCGCCCCACCAGAGCACCAAGGCAGCGCATAGGATGCCGATGAACTCGGTGATGGGCCCAAGCAACTGCTCCCTTTTTGCGGACTTCATAAAAACCCTGTAAAGTCGGTTATTCTGCTCAGCAAATTTCTCTCGTTCATAATCTTCCATCCCAAATGCCTTTACAATCCGCATGCCGGATATAGTCTCAAATAGAGTTGTAATCACCGTTCCCATTTGCTCTTGCACCTCGATGGAAATCTTCCGAAGCCTTTTTCCTATCCTTACAATCGGATACATTATGGACGGAAGAACGATTAGACTTAATAACAATAATATCCAGTCTATTTTATATACAGCCCGCACAGTAAATACCATAAAAAGGCAAATTAAAACCTGAAATGTCTGATAGATTAACTGAGTCAACCCCTCGGCCATCGCGTTCTTTACGATGCTCGTATCATATATGACTCTGGAGACGAGTTTGCCCGTTTGCATTTTAGTATAGAAATCTAAAGACAACCGCAGCAATTTCTCATATACCCTATTTCTTATGTCCCTCAATACCTTTTCGCTCGCATCCGTCATTAAATACTGTTGCAAAAAGGTAAAGACCTCTTTTAGGAAAAAAGCTACCAAAAGAAAAACTACTATTGCATTAAAAAGTATCGGAGTAGGTGTAGCATTAATCTTATCTACGATGCCCTGAAGGAAATCCGGAACCTTAGTTGGCAGGACTATCTGTTTACCTCCGATGACCTTATCCACAATCGGGATGACCATAGAGATGGAGACTCCGTTTGTGGCAACGCTATTTAGAAACATAAAGATGGTCGCCGTGGCCAAAATCCAGAGGTACGGCCTTATGAATCTCAAAAGCCTTATGTAGATTTTCATAAACCCGTATTTTATCATACTTCGACGGATATTGTCAAACCCCGTTCGCGGACGAAGCCCCGCTCTTTCTACGAAAGGGCGGAGCCGAAGCAATCTAATCTAATCAAGAAGAGACTTGCAAAGTCGGGATTTATCCTATAAAATAGCCAAAGAAGGTTTATAAAATGGGCGTAATTAGAGTAGGAGTTATCGGAGTTGGCCACTTGGGAATCCACCACGCAAGGATATACTCTGCGATGGAGGAGGTCGAATTACTGGGAGTATGCGATATAAATGCTACCCGCGCAAAAAAAATAGCAACAAGATATCACACAACGCCTTACTGCAATTATAAAGATATGTTTGGCAGGATAGATTGCGCTTCTGTTGTAGTCCCTACTGAACTTCACTACCGAATAGCTAAAGATTGCCTTTTAAATGGCGTATCTATCCTCATCGAAAAACCTATGACAAAAACAGTTGCCGAAGCGGATGAACTTCTTTTGTTGGCAAAAGAACGTGATTTGATTTTACAGGTAGGGCATATCGAAAGGTTTAACGCAGGGGTCAAGACATTGGATGAAATCCCTGGCAAGGTCAGGTTCGTAGAATGCCATCGATTAGGCCCCTTTAAAAAGCGGGCGTTAGACGTCGGCGTAGTTTTGGATTTGATGATTCACGATATAGATATAATATTGGGCCTTGTAAAATCCGAAGTTATATCGATTGATGCGGTAGGCGTGAATATCTTGACCGACCATGAAGACTTAGCGAATGTGAGGCTGAGATTTAAAAATGGCGCTGTTGCGAATTTGACGGCAAGTAGGGTTACAAAAGATGAGATGAGAAAGATAAGGATATTTAAAGAGGACTGCTACATCTCGCTGGATTATATAAAACAAGAAGCCGCAATTTATAGAAAGAATAAAAACAAAATCACAGGCCGAAGGATAAATATTAAAAAAGAGGAACCCTTGAAGAGTGAATTGGAGGCATTCATCTTTAGCGTCAAAACTCACGAGCGTCCTTTGGTATCAGGAGAAGAAGGAAGAGATGCGCTAAGGATTGCGCTTGAAATCGTAGATGCGATAAAAGAGAATTTAAGAATATATGCGTAGAACTATAATGATAATCGCTGGCGAGACATCGGGAGACCTTCATGGCGGGGGCCTCGCTTCTTCATTAAAAGAGATAGAACCCAGTTTAAAATTGATCGGCTTAGGCGGTGAGAAAATGATGCGCGCAGGGGTTGAATCCTATAGAAATATCGAGGACCTGTCCGTGGTGGGTTTAGGTGAAGTTTTAAGCAATTTAAAAAAATTTAAGGCGGTGTTCAAACTTCTCGTCGAAAGGCTCGATTCGGAAAAGCCCGATTGCGTAGTCCTGATAGATTATCCTGAGTTTAATTTAAGATTTGCGAATGAGGTTAAAAAAAGAAGTATTCCGCTTATCTATTACATAAGTCCGCAGGTTTGGGCATGGCGCAAGGGGCGGGTTAAAATAATTAAAAAAACTGTCGATAAGATGCTCGTGATTTTTAAGTTCGAGGAGGAGCTGTATAAGAAAGAAGGTATAGATGTTGAATTTGTAGGGCATCCTTTATTAGGCGTCGTAAAACCACAGTTTTCGAAAGATGAATTTATAAGGCGTCAGGGGTTAGATGGTAACAAAAAGATAGTCGCGCTCCTGCCTGGCTCGCGCGAAATAGAGGTAGTAAGGAATTTGCCGACGATGATAGATGCTGCATCGTTAATAAAAAAGAAATTGGGTGAAGATGTTGAATTTGTGACTGCGAAGATTCCGACAATTAAAGATGAAATCTATGGAGATATCATAAAAAGATGCAATCTCACATTGAAGGTCGTTGAGGGATATCCTTACGATTGCGTGAATATATCAGATTTAGTCCTGGTTGCCTCCGGCACTGCAACCTTGGAGACCGCTATCTTAGAGAGGCCGATGTTGATAATATATAAAGTATCGCTTTTGACCTGGGCGGTCGGAAAGATGCTGGTTAAAATACCGAATATTGGGCTTGTAAATATAGTCGCAGGTGAAAGGATTGTCCCGGAATTTATTCAGTACGATGCAACCCCAAAAAAGATTGCAGATGAAGCAATTTCTTTGCTTTCCTCGCCGCAGAAGTTAAACGAAACAAAAATAAAATTAAAAACTGTTAAAGAAAAATTAGGCGTTCCACAGGCAAGCCCCGTTAGAAATAGAATTTCTAACGGGGCAAGTAAAAGGGCGGCGCAGATTGTATTGAACCTCCTGCAAAAATAGGGACGCTTCTAATTATCTGGAGCACATCTGCGCTACTAACTTAGCAATGGAAAGAGAACCGGTAAGGCTAGGTGATTCAATGCCTATAAGGTTAACGAAAGCGGGAAGACCTTTTTCAGACTCTTCTTTAATAATGTAATCTCTAAAACCCTCGTCGGGACCTTGCAATCTTGGCCTGATGCCGGATATATCGGGCGTAAGGTCTTCTAATTCAATAAACGGCAAGAATTGTCTTACGCTTTCATAAAAAACGGCTTTCTTTGATTCATCTACATCATAATCTATCTTATCCACATATTCGTCATCAGGCCCCAAATGAAGGCCCCCTGCTAAATCCAAAGTTGCATGTATTCCCAAAACTGCCCTATCTTTTACGGGGACGGGGTAAATCAGCCTGTTAATAAATTGCGCCTTATTATTACCAATTCTGAAATAACTGCCCTTGCAGTATTTCAGTTCATAATCCTTATCCTTTATGCCTGCCATTTGAGCAACTACATCCGAATCTAATCCGGCGGAATTTATCAAAACTCTTGTTAAGAACTGAAAATTTTCTTTCCCCTTACCTTCTACTGCCAATTCATAACCCTCCTTGACTACCTCTATACCGATCAATTCGGTATTATAAGCTATCGTCCCGCCTCGGCTTTCGAATTGCAATAGCAAACTTTTCATAAAGGCATGCGAATCTAAAATCCCTGTGGAGGGCGAATAGATAGCAGCCTGGGCCTCTATATTTGGCTCAAGGGCCTTTACCTCATTTCGAGAGATAATCTTTATGTCAGCTACGCCGTTTCCTAGGCCTCGCCCAAATAATTCCTCCAAATCCTTGACCTCGGCCTTATCGATGGCAACGATGAGTTTCCCAATCTTTTTATGAGCGATCTTATTTTCCTTGCAGAACCTATAAAGAAGTTCTTTTCCTTCTACGCAAGTCTTTGCCTTTAGAGAATCCTCAGGGTAATAAATGCCGGCGTGGATGACTTCGCTGTTTCGGGAGCTCGTCTCTTGGCCGAATGAGGAATTCTTTTCTATAATGAGGATATCTTTATAAACCTTAGAAAGTTCCCATGCTATCGCAAGGCCGATAACCCCTGCGCCGACGATGGTTATATTTACTTTTTCCATATTTTTATTATTATAAACGATGAGGTCATTTTGAAACTGGCAGGGTTACCAATGCGTGAGGAATAACGTAGGCCTTTGCGGTTTTGCCACGGGTTGCAAACGCATATCTTAAAGCCTCGCCTAAATTACTAAAATGAAGCATATGCATCTTATTTATCGTCTCAGGGATTTTAGTTCCCACAAAAGCGCAATCTACATACTCTAAGGATTTCGCAACCATATATGCCCTCTGTTCGCCACCGAGGCAATATCTGCCCTGCATTTTTTTAACTAATTCGGATGGGCTCTTTTTGCTAATCAGTGCTTTATAGAACCTTTTTTCGCCCAGGCCTTTTCCAACTGCCTCTTCGCATTGAGCGGAGATTATGACAAGCCCACCTTTTTTTACTATAGGTTTTTGCGTATTCGTTATGTAAGTAAGTGCCCGCGATGCTTGATAAAGATTTGCATCCTTTGGCCAACCTATTCCGCAAATTACGATATCCGCCGGCTCTTCTACTTTAACCCGATAATATAATATCGCGCGTTCAATCCCTTTATAAAATGCAAGTTGTGGTTCGCCCGCGGTTGCGAAGATGGTGCGCCCCAAATCATCGTTTATGACGTTTACGATAAATTTTAATTTTGAGATGCAAGCTATATCGACAATCGCGCGATGGAATGGGTTGTCTTTTATAGCGCCTAATTTTACCCCAGGCCTGTCTAAAAATTTAGGCGAGTGCGTGTAACTTATCGTCTCTTCGCCCGCCATGCCCATGCTCAATGTCTTGGGGCCTCCACTAAAGCCAGCGTAAAGGTGAGGTTCGATTACGCCGATTGCGATTACATGGTCTTTATATAACAACTCCTTATTCACGACAGCAGGGACTCCTCCAGCCACATATCCTAAATGCATAAGATTAGATTTGTTCGTAGGACTATGATTCTTTACCTTAACCCTTCTTACGATATTCTTGCCGAGGGCTTTTTCTACCTCGGAAGCCGTCAGTGGACGATGCATCCCGATTGCGATAAAGATAGTTATATTTTTATCTCTTATCCCACCTCTGTTAATCTCATCCAACAAAATAGGTAAGATTAAATCTCGCGGACATCTTCGCGTTAAATCTGGAATGACAATCGCAACTGTATCTTTGGGCGAGACCAAATCTTTAAGTCGGCAACATCCCATCGGATTTAATACTGCGTGCCTTATTATCTCGGATTCGGATTTTTTAGCGCGGGACCTCTTTGGGTGGAGTACGCCAAGCAGGTTTTTTTTTGGAATTGAAGCGCT
>CAZUZR010000052.1:0-8094 GCA_964625025.1 uncultured Planctomycetia bacterium
GTTAGCTCTATCTCCTCTTCCGAGAAAGCGCCTATTTGTGCAATTGAAAATAAAAAAGTTAACGTAATCGCAAATAACCTTTTCATTTTATTTCTTTTTCTTTTTTCTCAAATTCCCTCAATTCCACCTTCCGTATCTTTCGCACTCCGTATTTTAAGCGATATGTCCTCGTAACCAAATTCTCCTTCGCAACGGTTGCCTTATCCGAAACCCAAACGTAATTCGCCTCGACCTTATATCCCAGTTCAGTTGCCTTGAAAGCTATGTTCAAAACATCCAACAACGGCATAGGATTTGCTGTCGAAAGCGAAACCCTTATCGGTTGCTCTTTTGTAAGTTCGGCAAGCGACCTTTCGTCGAGAACTATTGTCACCCCGGTCATCTCCATCAATTGGCGAATCAAATCTCGCACATCGGCATCCGTAACCGAAATCGCCGGCACAACAACGCTCGCCATCTTCTCTTCGAGTTTCTTCTTCGCTTCCTGTTCAGCTAATTCCTCCGGAGAAATAATCTCTTCAATCTCCATTTCTTCGCGAGGCAATTTTTCAGGCGGAAGCCAACTTCTATCGACATCCAACATCATCGCTTGCTCAGTGGTATCCTTCTCCTCTGACGCAACATCTCGCGCCACCTTCAATGTCTTACGTCGCTCAGGCGCAACCTTCTTTTTACCTGATAACCCCTCCATCTCATTTGCCCTTGCAAGCCACGCTTTTGCTTCTGCATCATTTGGGTTAGAGGCCAATGCAGCTTCGAAATCAGCGACTGCCGCTGAATATTGTTTCTTCTTAAAATTATCCTTCCCACGTTTAATCAATGACCCTGTTACGGTCTCAGGCAACTCTCTTCCAGTGGCTTCTCTGCATAAATCTATATAATGTCTTGCAGTTTTATTGGTGGGGTCCATTTGAACAACCCTTTCAAAAAGCCCTATTGCAGTCTCATAATTTTTTGTCTCGTAGTTTTTCTTTCCTTCGTTAAATAGTTCTGTTATTAGCGATTTCCTTTCCGTGCGTTTCTGCTTTGCCAATTCCTCCGCGATTATCCTTGCTTCAGGCACTTCACTTGATTCGTACTTAGAAAAACCATAAGATAGATTATACGTTCCTTCTATTAATAACATAATAAAGAATAAACTAAAAGTTATAACGAGTAAAAATAAAATCTTGCCACTCTTTTTAACTCTCTTCATTATATCCATTTATGTCATCTCTCCCTTTTTATGACCCACTCTTTATTTTCACCCCATAATACCACACTATTTGCCTTTATGTCAAGTATTTTATAATTATTAATCTCCTCTTCTTTCCTTACCGTATATGTCTTCTCATCTAATTCATCGTAAAGTACTGCAACGAGTTCTTTGCCTCTAACTGGTTTTTTAAATTCCAAAACCAACCTGCCCTCCTTGCCTTCTGCTATCAATGTTTTTTTCAGTATTTCTATAACCTTATAATCTCTAAACCGCTCGCCTTTCTTAACGAAATGGGTCTTCTCTGCCCAGTTTACCTGGGCAATAATATCTGCCTTTTCGGTTTCGATATATCCATTGTAAATAAACGGCAAAATTATCGGCTCGGTTGAAACCAATTTAAGGTTCTCCGGAGTAAAGACAGGTGTGGGTTTCTCTGGCCTTATAAAAATATTTTTTGTGAATAATTCTTTGTATCGGTTTATATTAAATGGGGCTTTCAGCCGTTCTATTATCGACGCGTAAGTCTTGGCATCCTCAAATTGCTCTACGGGCTCTTTTGATGAAGGTCCCTCTTCTCCATCTATCTCGACGACAGACAAAATCTCCTTTGGCGGACCCCAAAAAGTCCTCCACATTACAAGCAACCACACAAGTAACAAAATTAACGTCGTTATCTTGTTTATGCCTCTCATATTTTATCTATGGGAAAACAGCGGATGAAATCACCAATTCCACTTGCAATTTCCCTCTCTCCTCAGGCTTTTCATCAGAGGCCTTTAAATTTAAGAAATCCACCATAAAGGGCATATCCGAAACGCTCAGCCCATATAACAAATTTATCAAATTTTCATTTTCGCATTTAAATGAAATCTTTAGCGGAAATTTTTTATAAACGATAACCCCGCTGCCCTCGGGGGAAATATCCTTAACGTCCTCAAATTGAATAGCTGTAATTTCGGGTATCTTAGACTTTAATGCTAGGCCGCATATCTCTTGTATGAGCTCAAGTTGTTTGACCCTGAGCGGCAATTCTGAAGGCGTTGGTATCTGCCTTTCGTATATCGAAAACCCTAAGTCGGGCGGAAATTTAAAATCTATGGAACTTCCATCGCCTTTCAGTTTAGTCTGTGCCTTATATAATTCCTCCTTAAATTTTAAGGGGTCGCCCGCCTCGCTTGGCATCCTCGATTTTGGCTTTGAACTTAAAACGCCCGAGATCTCTGTATAGGAATTTTCAGTTGCCGTTAACTGCTTTCCCAACCGCGTCTTTTTGCTCTCAAGACTTTTTAACCCTTCTCTTCTATATAACATCAGGGATTTGTGTTTAAGCCCTATTGAATTTTTAAGGGAGTGCGCCTCGTATCCTGTTATTCCTAAATAGATAAGCGAGGATATAAGTAATATAATGATGATAAATATCGTTAACGCTCGCGCTCCAGTGATTGCGACCATAATTTTACACTTTCCCTTTCAATTTAAACCTGATAGCGAAATTCCTAACCACACTACCGCCCTCTTCGGCACTTTTAGGAAGGGCTGCGTAGAGGATTTCAGCCGATTCAAACAATTCTGATGCCTCAAGTCGATTTTTAAACTCAGTGATAGCAAGCAAGGTAGATGTGGTCTGCCCCTCCAATATTACGAAATCGCCCTCGGACTTCAGCGCCGTAACCCAGGTATCGTGGGGCAAAAGTACTTCCAGCTCTAATAAGGCCTCAAGCCACAGCGTCCTTTTTACCACCAGCTCCTCAAAGGGTTTGAGCTTCGCCTTCGTATTTTGAATATCCACTTTTAACGAATTGATTGCCTTTTTAACGGCCTCATATTTTGATAGCGAGTCATCTAAAAATTTAACTTCTGTTTTGAGAATTTGAACCCGCGATGAAATATGCAAGGCCAATGTAAGCACAATTAAGGCGATGAGAAGTCCGGATGCAATAACGTACCATCTTTTCTTCCTGAAGTCCCTTTCGACCTTTTTCTCATTCGGTAAAAGGTCGATATTGAGTAGGCACTTGCCTAACAGCCGAAGCGCGAGCCCAATGGGAGCGCCAAACCTCATCTGGAAATCGCTATCCAACGTCAAATTAGACGGACATCTTATTTTCTTGGTGAAGTTCGCTCGCCTTACCTGCATGCCTAAATTCTTCCCCAAGAAATTTTCTATGCCTTTTAATTTCGTTCCGCCGCCGGATAATATCATCTCATTAAATACGACATCGCGCCCATACTGCGTTTTATAATATTCTAACGATTGAACGATGGTCGAGACCATATCTGACAGAATTGGACTCAATATATTCGAAATGTCCTTTCCTGCAGCGGCTGTATCTGCTGGCTCAAGTATCTCGCTTGTTAAAATTGCGCCCTCCTTCCTCTTTAATTCCTCCGCCTTATCGAACGGCATTCTAAGCTTAGAGGCAATGGCGCGCGTCAACTCATCGCCCGCGATTAAGATTGACCTAACCCAGAATCTCTTCTCCTCCACAATTATGAGGTTGGTCGCTTTAGCGCCTATATCGAGAATAACGCTTTCCTTTAATGGCTCATTAAATGTTATCGCATTGAAGAGCGAAAATGGACTTACGTCTACAAATTCGATATCCAGATTTAATCTTGAAAGGTAACCCAAGGCCGACTCCACAATCTCATTCTTCGCCGCAACTAATAACACATCCTCCTCCGGTCCTTCAGTAAATCGAAAAGGCTGATAGTCCCATATTATCTTTTCCAGTGGAAATGGAACCTGCTGCTGAGCTTCGTATCTTATTACTTTATCTTTCTTTCCTTTTTGAATTCTGGGGAGTTTCAAGAACCTGATGAATACCGATTGGCCGGATACGGAGATTGCGGCCCTTCCGCCTTTTATCTTCTCTGTCCTAACCAACCCTTCAAGGGCTACGCGAATAAGCGCCTCCCGCTTCTCCGGTTCAGAATGGTGGGTCAAATCGAAGAATTTCGCTCGAATTAACTGGATGCCTTCGGAAGTCCGCTCGAGCTCAACGAGTTTTACTGAGCCTGCGCCTATATCTATACCTATTGCACGCTTTCCCATTTAGTTTTAAGACTTATAATTTTTTTAGGAGGACCAGATAATTGCAAAAATTTTGGCTCTTAAAATACAAATTGGCACCCCCTTTTCCGAAAAATATGGTAAATATAATCTGTCTCGGTCGGGGAGTGCCAAGACTTCTGTTAAATTCTAAATTTCAAATAAATAAATACCATAAAATCTCTAATTTGTCAATAGAATTTTATAGCAGTGTAGAACGGTGAATTTTCAACGGTTGATATTATCGAAGGCGTTCGCCAACTATTTAACCTCCCTAGCCAAGCGCTGACATTCTACAATGTAATTGAAAGCAGCCTGTCTTAACTTCTCATCTTTGGAGTGATTATTAACTATCGAGAAACAAAAAAGGGCGGCGCGCACCTTTTCTTGACTTTCGGATTGCTTGGACTTCTTTGCCCTCTTATATAAGTTTTCGCCCACACCAAAATATCCATTGCTTATCCCCTCTAACAAACTGGCATCTTTAATCCTGTTCAGATAATTCGTGAGCAGGGCATACCGCGCATCGCTATAGGGGATGGGCTTATCTTCAAAGAATTTCTTGAGCAGCTCCTGGTGCTTAGATTGAGCTAAATTTCTCAATTCAGCCCTATCGGCATTTAAGGCCGCTTCATAACAATTTATTGCAGAAATATAATAGCCGTGTTTTTTATCCCTCGCTACCTCCTGCGCCCTCTCTTCGAAATCCATCGCCTTGTTCAAACACTTCATAAGATATTTTTCTTTGCGCTCCTGCGTCTTTAAATGGGTCAAGATTGAATATATCATTTGCTTATCTAAGATGACCTCAGGCAGGTCATCCTTTTCCTTCAGCAGCCTATCGACCCTTTCTCTGCCCCATATCTTAATTAGGAGGCCCTTAGCTTTGCTTGCATAATCTGTATCTGGATACGAGGAGAGAATAGAAAATACAAGTTTCTCCGACTTCAAGTATTCCTCATCTTTGAGTTCAATCTCTGCTATAGAATACAGCCTTTTTGCCGCTTTATTTTGGGCGTCTCGAAATTCCTTTTCTGCCTCTTGAGCAAGTTTGGGGTTTAATTCTCTGGCTATCCTAAAATGGTTATCCGCCAATTCGAAAAGGCCGTTTTCAGCGGTTGCATTTTTAAGGCACCATTCTCCTAATTGTAAATGGGCGTTTGCATCTTTAGGATTTATCCTTTTAAATTTGATAAGATAAAGGTCCTGCTTGGTATAAAGCTCATGTTCGGGGATATCTTCTCTTTTTATGCTCTTAGCCCACGATTTCGGAAAGGTGAAGGTCCCACCTGTTTTTAATTTAACTGTTAGGTGGGTCTCGCTCTCTTCGGTTATCTTGCCGACCATTGTTTCACCGCCATCTTTTAATTCGATGACATCGCAATAGGCGAGTTCATGATAAGGTATTAACACGGATAAGCAGGTGACTAATATAATCGATGTAACTGATTTACCCATCCTACTTCCTCAAATTTCAGAATATCTCCAATAGAGGACCTGCGCGTTAGGAAGATATGTCATTGTTATATCTTCGAATACGGGTGTCTCGCTGTAATCGTCATCGGTAGTTGTAAACCTTACCCGAAATGCTATCCTCGAGGAAAGTCCGCCTATCGGCCCATTCATAGAAGGGCTTAGAAATCCACCGCCCGTATCTACCTCAAGGGAGGCCTGCTCAGAAAGCTCATTTGCTGTCGATGGAATTGTAAGGGTCGATGAAACTGTGCCCCACTGAACTATATCAGCAGTAATAAAATAGGCTGATGTATAAGTGCCGTTGTTCGGGATAATCCTTACTTCATCCCAAATTGGGTCAGCGTTATTGCCATACAGCACTAAATACCATTCAGTTGTTTGCCAGCTATTTATGTCGCTATTAATAATCGGCCAAAAATTATATCTATCGAGTTTCAGGTCATTAGAGGCGCCGTCATGAAAGGGGATGAGCACATAGCCAGTCGTTATTGGATTAAAACCGGCTTGAGACTGGAGGAAACCGCTTAAATAATTATAATACCAATGTCTTCCCCTTCCTACAGCCACATAGACTCTATAGTTTGGGCTAAAAGCAGGACTCACTACTAACTTTAAGGTCTCTTTATCTGGAAATACTCCGTGATATTCGTCCCTGCCCCACTCCAGCATATAATTGTTGTAGTGGTCAGGGACTTGGTCTGTAAAACCATAAAGGATATTACCTATGTTATAAGTGCGTTCGTTCCTTAAAGGGTCGTTTTCCCACATCTGAAGCAGTACCTTTGTATCAAAAGAATCTTTCCCTACTTTAGGGTTATTCCCAATGTCAGTATCATTTGCTACTGTCCATCCAGGCACAGTGGCATCGTATACGTTACCCCACTCATCATAATAAAGGCCGAAGTTTTGTATCCAGAGTTTATCTCTGACTATTCCACCCCTATGAAACTCTACGTGACCTGAATCCAGTTGCCCAGTTGACCAGGCCAATTGATTGGGCCGTAAGGAAATCCGAAGGGAAAATTTATTGCTGAAAGTCCATTTTGTTGTATCGTATAATACGAACTTAGGATACCCTTCGCCAAGGCCCCACCCCGAAAGTTCCATATCTCCATCTGAATCTGCGTCAAATATGCCCATAACGTCATCACTTTGCTGCTGCCAATTTGACCAACTCCATCCCCACTTATTATCGTTGTCATTGTCCTCGTCAAAGTTGTCCCAAAAGCCTAATTTTAAAGAGCCGGGTATTGTCGAATAGTTTGATACATAGCTTAAACCCGCATCGTCTCCTCCATCCTCGACAGGCGCATTTTTTATTGGGCAGGAATTGAGCCAGGTTACTTTATCATAGGTAGGTGTATCTAACCTTCCATTTCCATTCGTATCCTCTCCTGAGTCAAGTATGCCATTGTAATTTGCATCCTCGCCCCTAAACTGCTCCTTTGTAGTTATGTTCAGGATGTTATATATCTTGACTATAGACAATATCTTCCGCCGCGCATTAATCCTATCTGGTGGATTTGCGCCCGAGGTATCTTCTAAGTCATAATCTGAATTCCCATCCTGACCTATCTTGCTAAATGACTCTATCTCATAGATTCCGCTTGGATGAAAACAGAAATCCGTCGTGTAGGTTGAGGGCTTGACCCTATTGGGGTTGGCGTTGTTCTTTATATTAGCCCTGTCGGTAGAAGAAGGTAGTATGGCGCTTTGACCGTCTATGAAGGTATTGAATTCATTCCAGTTATCAAAGGGGTTGCCGTTTCTGGTTGTACTTATCGCGGTGGCCAAAGTCTGCGCCTTCAAGGCGTCGTTAAGGACCGGTTGTAAAACGGCTGCCAATACAGTTGCGGAGGCGGTATTAATGCAGACCGGGTACTTCTGGTCATAGGGGTTCGCTGGGTTATAGATTAAGTCTAAGGTTGCGTCCTCGCTGTTTTGGTCTATGTAGCTGTTGACTGTAATATAGTCCTTTATGGTGTTATATGAGGCAAGGGATACGTAGAGCTTTACCTGTTCCTTGGTAACATAACCCCCTGCCGGGCGATTCGAGATGATTGCGGATGCATCTGCTGAGGAAAGACCAAGCGCCTGCAACATAAGGTCCAATCTGCCTGTTGTGGTTGTGCCGTCGTTAATATTAATAAGGCCTGCGGTATCTGTTACCTTTATAGAGTAGGTTGCTAAGATGCCCCCTGTAAGCGAAAATGAGCCAGAGGTGGAGTTATTTGCGGGGTTTCCGCCATAGGTGTCGAAGGAGGGTTGGGACTGACTTTTATAATTCCAGATATCATTTGGGTCGCCATAGTGCTTTGTGACGGCGAAATTCCTCATATACGCTATCGCTAAAGCTGCCCCTGCCTCT
>CAZUZR010000053.1:0-703 GCA_964625025.1 uncultured Planctomycetia bacterium
GGTCGCTTCCTCAATCGCCACCTTAATCTTATCTGTGTCTTTGCCCTTTAAAACTTCCTTCAAGTCATTTAATTTATCTTCTATTTTCTTCTTATCGTCCTTGCTGATTTTATCCCCGTAATCCTTTAAGGATTTTTCTGTCGTATAAATTAAAGTGTCTGCCTGATTTCGAACCTCAACCTCCTGCCGCCTCTTCTCATCTTCATTGGCGAACTTCTCAGCTTCCTTTACCATCTTGTCAATCTCTTCCTTGGAGAGTTTTTTAGGCGCGGTAATCCGAATAGACTGCTCTTTGCCAGTGCCTAAATCTTTCGCGCTGACATGGACGATTCCATTAGTATCAATATCGAATGTAACTTCAATCTGCGGTATGCCCCTTGGTGCTAGCGGAATTCCGACTAAATCAAATCTTCCTAGTTCGACGTTGTCGTCCGCCATTGGGCGTTCACCTTGTAAAACGCGGACGGTAACAGCGGGCTGATTATCTGCTGCGGTTGAAAATATTTGACTTCTCTTCGTCGGGATTGTGGTATTTTTCTCCATAAGTTTTGTAAATACACCGCCAAGAGTCTCAATACCCAACGAAAGAGGTGTGACGTCAAGGAGCATGACCTCTTTTGCCTCGCCTTTTATAATCGCTGCCTGAATCGCAGCACCCAGTGCCACACACTCCATAGGGTCAACTCCGCGCTCGATCTTTTTT
>CAZUZR010000053.1:739-5930 GCA_964625025.1 uncultured Planctomycetia bacterium
AACGAATTTCTGGACTATAGGCATTCTCGTCGGCCCACCAACTAAGATTATCTTATCGATATCAGACGACGAAAGCTTTGCATCCTCAAGCGCCGTTTCCATCGGTTTGTGGCATCTGTCGATTATTGGCGTTACTAATTCCTCTAACTTTGCGCGGGTAATCGAATGTGTGAAATGCTTTGGGCCTGTTGCATCTGCAGTTATAAATGGAAGGTTGATATCGGTCGTCAGAGTACTTGATAATTCTACCTTTGCCTTTTCTGCCGCCTCGCGAAGCCTCTGCATTGCCATCTTATCATTTCGTAAGTCGATGCCGTTTTCGCGCTTAAATACCCCGACTAAATAGTCAATTAATGCGTTGTCCATATCTGTTCCACCAAGCTGGGTATCGCCATTTGTAGCCTTTACCTCAAAACCGCTTGCATCATGTTCTTTATCAAACCACATATCCATTATCGTAACATCGAGCGTTCCACCGCCGAAATCAAAAACCATAATCTTCATCTCTTTCTCTGCCTTGTCAATCCCATACGCAAGGCACGCTGCCGTCGGTTCATTTATGATGCGCAGGACTTTTAAGCCGGCGATTTCACCTGCATCTTTAGTCGCTTGCCTTTGATTGTCGTTAAAATAGGCGGGGCAGGTTATGACCGCTTCGTTTACGGCATCGCCTAAATACGCCTCGGCGTCTTGTTTTATCTTCTGCAAAATAAACGCAGATATCTGCTGCGGCGTATATTCCTTTCCGTAAACATTAAATTTAAAATCAGTCCCCATCTTCCTCTTCGCAGCCATAATCGTTCCTTCGGGATTTATAGCCGCTTGACGATGGGCGGGTTCACCTACCAAACGTTGGCCGTCCTTCGTAAACGCAACATATGAAGGGAAAGCCTTGCCACTGGCAACCCCAGCACCTTCAGCAGAAGGGATTATAACGGGCCTGCCCGCCTCCATTATTGCTGCCGCTGAATTGGAAGTCCCCAAATCAATTCCTATAACCTTTGCCATTTACGTAATCCTCCTTGTAGTGTTCTCGGTTTCTCCGAAACATATTTCTCGGTAGTTCAACCTTTCTCTTGCTACAACCTCTTCACGACTTACGAATCAACTACCGAGCTCCACTGTAAGGGAAGAAACGTTGTTTCTCCCCTTACTATTCCTCTCTTCCTTAGAGGAATTCTTTACCTTCTTCCGATTTTTTCTTCGCTACTTTTACAACCGCTGGTCTTAAGATTTTATCATTAAGGCCGTATCCTTTTCGTAATACCTCGACAACCGTATTCTCGGGATATTCATCGGTTTCAATATGCATAACCGCTTCGTGTCTTTCCGGGTCAAAGGGTTCGCCTTTTGGGTCGATTTTAGTTAAGCCCTTTTCTTCGAGCGCCTCTTGAAAATGCTGCCGAATCATCTCAACCCCTTGAAGCAACGTCTTAGAGTCATTCGAATTTTTTGCAGAAACAACTGCCCGCTCAAAATCGTCCAATATATTCAAAAGCCCGAGGATTAAACCTTCATTTGCATATCTTATAAAATCGGCCTTCTCGCGGTCCAATCTTTTTTTGTAATTTTCGAAATCGGCTTGCAGGCGCAATAATTTATCAAAATACTCATCCGCCTTTACAACTTTTTCCTTTAAGGCGTTTAGCTCTTCGACTAAGATTCGAATCTTTTTGGGCTTCGCCTTTGACCCTTCTTCCATCCTTTAAACTCCTATTTATTCAATTTGGTCAATAATCGGCTAAAGGCTCGGCCTACATACTCGACCACCGAAACTGCCTTGGAGTAATCCATCCGCGTAGGCCCGATTACCCCGATGCTGCCGATATTTTTCTCGTCGATTTTATAATTTGATATGACTATGCTGCATTCCTGGACATCCTCATATGGGTTCTCGGAACCGATATGAACCCTAACTTTATCTTCGTCTAAATCCTCATCCATAATATTCAGAATCTCATCTTCCTCTTCAAGCGCCTTTAAGATGGCCTTCACTTTTTCAGCATCTCTAAACTCCGGCTGCTCAACGATGTGATGAGTTCCATCTAACAATATCTTTTCGCCACCTTCCTCCAAAAGATGAGATAAATTCAAAATATTAATCGCTTGCCTAAATAAGTGATAAAAGGGGTCGTTTTCGCTTAAAACCTTTCTTAACAAATAATCTCTTATCTCGTTTAATTGTAAACCTGAAAGTTCTTCGTTTAAAAACCGCGATATCCGCGAAAGTTCCTTTTCATCCATACTCTCCTGCAATTCAAAAATAGCGTGATTGACGATGCCCTGCGCTGTAAATAAAATGGCGCAGATTTTGGCGGGCGAGGCCGTTATTAATTCAATTCGCTTGAAAGTGCGCTTCTTCGCTCTCGGGTAACTTATCATAGAGGTCTGCCTCGTTAAAGTGGAAATCAGCCGCGCTGTCTTTTTGACAGCATCCTCCAATTCATCCAAATCTTTAATTAGCGCGCTTTCTATAAATTCTCTTTCCTCCTCGGTAAGGCATTCCACTTCCATCAGTGCGTCAACATAATATCTATAGCCCTTATCAGTGGGAACCCTGCCTGCGGAGGTATACGGATGCATTATATAACCCAAATCCTCCAATTCTGACATTATATTTCTTATGGTGGCAGGACTTACACCTACCTTATACTTTTTAGAGACGGCAAAAGAGCCAACCGGTGTGGCAGTTGAAACATAAGAGTCTATCACAATTTCCAAAATTTTGTTTCTCCTTGAAACTGCGTCAGTTACAACCATTTTCTCCTCGCAATTTAGCACTCTAAATAGAAGAGTGCTAACTAAATTTTAACACAAAAACCGTTCTTGTCAAGGATATTCTTAAGCCGTAACGGTATCTCTGCCTCAACATAAATTTCCTGACCTTTAAACTCTCTTTTAATTATATGGCCTTGCCTATAAATCTCACTTATCAACTTCGCTTCAGATTGAGGCAGCAGCGCCTTTACATAAATAAGCGAGGAGGATAAAATCATTGCGATTCTCTGAATAAGTTGATTCAAATTTTCCTTCTTCAACGCTGAGATTGGGATGCCATTTTCGAAATCCTTTTTTAGGCGTTCAATCATATTCGCATCGGTTATCTTATCGATTTTATTCAATGCGATAATCATTGGTTTATCATCCGCATCCAACTCCTTTAACACCTCATGAACCGCTTCGTTCTGTTCATTAAACATAGGGTGACTTATATCAAGCATATGAACCAATATATCCGCCTCGGAGACTTCTTCCAGCGTCGCTTTAAATGCTTCGATTAAACGATGAGGTAAATTATGCAAGAACCCGACTGTATCGACAAACACAACCTTTTGGTTATTCGGCAAAATGAATTTTCGGGCGGTGGGGTCTAATGTTGAAAATAATCTATCCTCACATATCACGTCGGAATGGGTCAGCGCATTTAAAAGCGTGGACTTACCGGAATTTGTATATCCGATTATTGCGACGATCGCCAAATCGCTTTCGCGTCTCTTTCGCCTAAGTTCGTCTCTTCGCAGATGAATTTTTTCCAGGTCATTTTTTAATTTCGAAATCCTGTCTCTTATTCTACGCCTGTCCATTTCAAGTTTCTGCTCGCCGGGTCCTCTTGTCCCGATCCCGCCGCCTAATCTCGAGAGCATAGTCCCTTTCCCGGCCAACCGTGGAAGTAGATACTCCAACTGCGCAAGCTCAACCTGCACCTTCCCCTCGGCGGAATGCGCCCTCTGCGCGAAGATATCCAAAATCAACTGCGTTCTGTCTATCACCTTAATACCGACGATATCCTCGAGGTTGCGCTGTTGAGCCGAAGATAAATCATCGCTGAATACGACTACGTCAGCGCTCTTTTCCGAAGATAACTTAGCGATTTCCTCGGCCTTGCCCGTGCCGATTAAATACCCCGGCGTCGGTTTATCTCTAAAACAGGTTACCGAATCCGATACCGAAAGGCCGCAGGACGTAACGAGCTCCTTCAATTCGGCAGATATATCCTCTAATCGCCAAAGGTCCTTATATTTCCTGTCATAAAAATCCACGATAGCTAAGACAGCTTTTTCCATATTCCCTTCGCAATTTCTTCGGGTTCAAAATTCTCATCAACAATAATCCATTCTATCCTTTTGTCCCGCCTAAACCATGTGAGTTGCCGTTTCGCATAACGTCGCGTATTGCGTTTTATCAATCTCTTCGCCTCATCGAGGCTGTATTCGCCTCTTAAAAATCCGAATGCCTCTTTGTATCCTAACGCTTGAGACGCGGTCAAACTTAAATTTTGCCCCATTAGACCTCTCGCTTCATCGACGAGGCCTTTGCTAAACATCGCCTCGACCCTGTCATCTATTCTTTTGTATAATATTTTTCTATCCATATTTAATCCGAACATCTTTACATCATATCTATTGCCTAAACCCTGCGTCTGGTCTTTTAACTTCGAAATAGGCGCCTTTGCTTTCTCGTAGACTTCTAATGCGCGAACTATTCGGCGTAGGTCATTTGGATGAACTTTGGATGCAGTCTCGCCGTCAACTTCTTCTAATCTCTTATATAAAACCTCAACGCCAAACTCATCTGCCTCCGCTTCCAATCTCGCCCTCAATTTCCTATCGCTTGAAGGACCTTTAAAAATTCCGTCTATCAAGACTTTAATATATAAGCCGCTTCCGCCGACGAATAAAGGAATCTTGCCTTTGGCGAGAATGCCCTCCATCGCATTAACCGCTAATTCTCGAAACCGCGCTGCTGAAAATTCCTCTGACGGCTCAAGTATATCTATCAAGTGATGCGGTATTAAATTGAGCAAACTACTTGGCGGCTTAGAGGTTGCGATATCCATCCCCTTATAAACCTGCATTGAGTCGCAAGAGATGATTTCACAATTTAATATTTTCGCAAGTTCAACAGATACCTGTGTCTTTCCTATGCCGGTGGGACCGATAAGAAAAATTAATCTGTTCATAAACTTATAGTCATTGCGAGCAGAACGAAGCGTTCTCTCCCCTAAGGAAGGATATTCGTTGACAAACCCTCTACCTGCTGTAAACGCCTCGCTAATTCCTCCGCATCCTCTCTTCTGTCCAATCTTCCGACACGAACCCTGTAAAAATCTCTTCCTTCAGTTTCAGATTTCAAAATGGAGGCATCATAGCCTTTTTTGATTAGGGCATGTAGAACTTACATATTTCAATCG
>CAZUZR010000053.1:5940-7900 GCA_964625025.1 uncultured Planctomycetia bacterium
TATAAAATCTCCTCGCTTAATGCCTGTGCTGCCAACTGTGCCTCAAAACTTAATGGGTATTCAGTTTTGACTTTTTGATAATAATTTCTTGCCGTTTGCCATCTTCCCTCTTTTTGCGCACATTTTGCTAACTTAAAATATGCGACTGCCGCGCCTTCAGATTTTGGGTATTTTATGATATATTTCTCATATGATTCGCTTGCATTTCGATAATCCAAGCTTAAATAATAACTATCTGCAACTCCAAGTTGAGCTAACGGCGCATAATTACTTTTTGGATACCTTTCAATCAGCAACTGAAAATTACCTCTCGCCGTCTCATATTTTCCTAACTTATTTAGGCACGTTCCTAATATGTAATATATCTTGTCCGCCGAAGCTTTAGCGTAGGCGGGCCTATCCGCTTCTTTTGGCGATAAAGATAAAAGCTGTCCTGCTTCGCGTGCAGCGCTCTCGTAATCGCCATTTACAAAATATTCATCAACGCTCGCTGCTTTAACTTCGCCAAACAATGGAAGACAAAATAAGAGCAAAAACAAAATTAGGCCGCCAATCAAAGTATGCCCTTTGATTCCCTTGACTTTTACCTTCAGGGTTTTACCGATGAGTTCATCGCCACCGCTTACAGCAACTTTTATATTCTGCCGATTTCTGCCGATTAGTTTATCCACGTCTTTCCTGCACCTGCCTTCGATTAATGCTTCGGTTTCACTTCCAATAAATTCCATCTCTTTTTTTGACGAAATCCTCTCCTCTAAATCCAGTAAAATTCGATTTCGTTCCTCTTTAACCTCCTTCGGAACATCATCTTTTAACTCACTTGATTGAGCGGGAGGACGAGGTGAGTACTTAAATATAAATGCTGAATTAAATTCTATTTCCTCCATCAATTTCTTCGTCGCCTCAAAATCAGCCTCTGTCTCGCCAGGGTATCCAACGATTATATCTGTAGTTATTGTACAATCAGCCACATATCTTCTAAGTAGGTCTACCTTCCGTAAAAATTCATCTGCGGCATAACCCCTATTCATCAATTTTAATATTTTATCTGAGCCGGATTGTAACGGAAGATGAAGATGCTCGCAAACTTTCGGCAAATCTCGCATCGCCTTGAATAAATCTTCGCCTGCGTCTTTCGGATGGCTTGTAATGAATTTTATCCGTTCGATCCCATCGACTTCGCTTATTTTTTCAAGCAACTTGACAAAGGGACTGTCCCCGACTTGTCCCGAGCGTAGTCGAAGGAAGGGGACTGTCCCTACCTGCTGTGAATCCCTATACGAGTTTACATTCTGCCCCAAAAGTGTAACTTCCTTATATCCATTTTCAGCTAAACATTCAACCTCTTTTAAAATCTCATCCGATGGTCTGCTGATTTCTCTTCCCCTTACATATGGAACAATGCAATACGAGCAGAAATTATCACATCCTTCCATTATCGTGACCAACGCCGATACGCCTCTTTTATGATATGCGATATTCTTTATCTGCGGGCGATTTTCTTTATCGATAAATAGGAACCGTCCCCGAAAAGATTGATAGGGACTGTCCCCGACTTGTCCCGAGCGTAGTCGAAGGAAAGGGACTGTCCCTTCACGTTTATTTATTTTCTCTATTATCTCCGGTATCTCATAAATATTCGCAGGCCCACAAGTGAAATCTATGTGCGGCAATTTCTCAAGCATCTTCTCCTTATGCGCCATCGCCATACAACCCACAACGCCAATTATCATTTGAGGCCGTTTCTCTTTTAATCTTTTAAGTGCCCCGATATTGCTTATCGCTCTATCCTCGGCGTGTTTTCTTACCGAACAGGTATTAAAAAGCACGACATCCGCTTCTTCTGGCGAATCGGACAAAATAAATCCTCTTTCAAGGAGCATCCCAATAATCTCCTCAGAATCCCGGTCATTCATCTGGCAGCCGAAAGTCCGGATAAAGACTTTGGGGGCAAAAAATT
>CAZUZR010000054.1:0-930 GCA_964625025.1 uncultured Planctomycetia bacterium
AGCATTCGTTCCATGGCGGCGTTGTAGGCCCGCGTGTTCAACCGGATGGCCTCGCCGATGTCTTCCCTCTCGATGAGGGGCAACGCCTCCTCGAAGCGCAGGACATGGCTCCCATCGGGCTCGCGCCAGCTGTAGGCCGGAACCACGGGAGCCCCGGTGGACAAGGCCAGCAGGGCCACGCTTTTGAAGGTGCCGGCCGGATGCCCGAAGAAATCCACGAAGACGCCTTCTATGGAATCGATATCCTGGTCGGGCATTATAGCAACGGGCTTTCCTTCCTTCAGCATCTTTAAAATTGGTTTTGCTGATTCATCCCGCATTATGACGTTGACGTCCATTCTCTTGCGCAACGCATTTATGAACTTGTCGTACTTCTCAAATCTAAGCCGTCGCGCCAACACGGTCACGGGATAACCCTTTAACCCAAAGTAGCCAGCGAGTAATTCCCAATTGCCAAAATGCCCTGATAAAACAATAAAACCCCTTCCTTGAGAAAGAGCCCTTTCAACTCTCTCGAGTCCTTCTACCTTGATATATTTATCTATATTTTGGGGAGTGTACTTGGGGATACACAATATCTCGAAAAAATTCTCCCCTAAATTCCTGAATACCCCCTCGGCAATTTGCCTGATTTCGCCTTCAGATTTCTCATATCCGTAGGCAAATCTTAGGTTCTCTAACGTCTTTTTTTTATGCTTTAGTGCGATAAAATAGGCGCACTCGCCCATCCACCTGCCTAAAAATTTATTAATTTTTATTGGGAAGATAAGCGAGATAAAACTAGTTAACCTAAGAAGGTAGTAAAGATACCTTCGCCTGAGTCTATACTTCACAACGCCTTATATTACCAAACCACGATAATAAAGTCAAGGGAACAAAGGAATTGCTATTCGGGAATTGCTATTTGCCACCGATCTTTAATATCCTAAT
>CAZUZR010000054.1:940-1897 GCA_964625025.1 uncultured Planctomycetia bacterium
AATTTTTATCGGTAAGATAAGCGAGATGAAACTGGCAATCTTAAGAAGGTAGTAAAGATACCTTCGCCTGAGTCTATACTTCACAACGCGTTATGATACCAAACCCTGCCTATAAAGTCAAGGAGAAGAGCAAATCCCTAATTCATTTGCCTTTTTGCCACCCAGCTCTCGCCCGCACTTCATAAACTCCCAGCAATTAAGTTTCATTTATATTTTCCTGTGAGCTCTTCCCACTTGCCTTGGGATTTTAGGATTAATTCGATGACTTCTCTGACTGCTCCGCGGCCACCTTGGGCTTTTGTGATGTAATGGGCTTGTGACTTAACTTCTTCTCTACTATAAGGGACAGCGACTGCTAAACCGGCGCGTGTCATTATCGGCAGATCGAGTAAATCGTCGCCGATGAAACAAATCTCATCATCGGTTACCCTGAAAGCCCTTAAGATCTTCCCGTAAATTGTGCCCTTATCGCGCGCATTTTGAAATACTCTTGTGAAGCGGCATTCCTTGGCGCGACGGGCAACGATTTTAGTCTTCTTTGCGGTCACGATCGCAGATTTTAAACCAGCCCTGTGCCACAGGACAAGGCCGTATCCGTCTTGTACATCAAATACTTTAAATTCGTCTCCAAAATTATCGTATATAATCCGCCCGTCCGTCATCACGCCATCGACATCGAGCACGAGCACTTTGATTTTTTTCGCCTTCTCTTGGATATCATCTTCAGATTTTGAATTTTGCATTTTGATTTTTGAATTTATACAAGGCCGGCCTTTAATAAATCCTGGACGTCAACTAATCCTATGGGCCTTTGGCTTTCGTCGACGACAGGAATTTCGTCTATCTTTTTCTCGCGTAATATACGGAAGGCGTCTGCGGCGAGCATATCTTTAGTAATGGTGATGGGCTTTTTGGTCATAACATCCTTTACTTTTCTGTTTGGTAGGCTCAAGTCTT
>CAZUZR010000054.1:1907-7747 GCA_964625025.1 uncultured Planctomycetia bacterium
TCAAGTCTTCTTCTAAATGGCGCCTTAAATCTCCGTCGGTAAATATCCCTCTTAAAACGCCCTTTTTATTCACAACGCTCGCCGAGCCTGCGCGAGCCCCTGTTATCTTAAGCAGCACGTCCTTAACCTTCATATCTTCCTTTACAATTGGATTGGCTTTACCCCTGCGCATTATATCTTCAACTTTTAAGATAAGCCTTTTGCCTAAAGTCCCGCCGGGATGAAAAAATGCGAAATCCTCTATCTTAAATCCTCTTCTTTCCAAAAGCACAATTGCCAACGCATCTCCCATCGCAAGCGTTGCTGTCGTCGAGGCAGTAGGGGCAAGCCCAAAAGGGCAAGCCTCTTTCTTTACGCCGACATCCAAAATCACATCGCTATACTTCGCTAATGTGGATTTTAAATTTCCTGTCATCGCCACTATCTTAGCGCCTATCTTCTTTAACATCGGCAGCAACATCGATATCTCCTCTGTCTCGCCAGAATTTGATATCGCAATAACCACATCGTCTTTCGTCACCCTTCCTAAATCGCCGTGAATTGCATCCGCCGGATGTAACGAAAGGCTTGGGGTGCCGGTTGAAGAGAGCGTAGCAGATATCTTCTCGCCGATGATTCCGGGCTTGCCCATCCCAGTAACGACGACTTTACCTTTGCAAGTGAGGATTAAATTAACCGCCTTTTCAAACTTTTTATCAACCCGTCTTATTAGCGAAGATATCGCCTCGGCCTCTATCTTTAATACCTCTTTTGCCCGCCTTATCATAATTTACCCTCAATGAACTTTAAATAACTTTAACGAACTCAACAAACTCTTGCTCTTACAATAGAATGTATCTCCTTCGCTACGATTAGCAGTTCCTCTAAATTTTTTAGCGCAATCATATTTGGCCCGTCGCACAAAGCGCGGTCAGGTGCCTCGTGCACTTCTAAAAACAATCCGTCGCAGCCTGCGGCAACCGCAGCACGCGCAAGTACAGGAACGAACCTCCTCTCGCCGCCGGATGCCTTGTCTAATCCGCCTGGCAATTGTGTAGAATGTGTCGCATCAAATATAACCGGATAGCCGTACTCGCTTAATATCGGAAGCGCCCTCATATCGCTGATTAAATTATTATATCCGAAACTTGTGCCACGTTCAGTGATTATTATCGACTTGTTGCCCACGGATTCGACTTTGTCGATTGCGAATTTCAAATCCCACGGCGCTAAGAACTGTCCCTTCTTAATATTCACAACCTTCTTCGTCTTTGCAACGGCGATGACAAAATCTGTTTGTCGAGATAAAAATGCGGGTATTTGAATTACATCCAGGGCCTTCGCCGCCTCATCCAGTTCCTCCCTGCAATGGACATCGCTTAATATCGCAACGCCAGTTTCTTCTTTGACCTTTTTCAAAATTTTTATACCTTTTTTTAATCCTGGGCCGCGATAGGAATCTAAAGATGTCCTGTTCGCTTTATCGTAACTTGATTTATAAATATATGGGATATCAAGCCGCCGGGCTATTTCCTTTATCGCCTTGGCATGGCGAACGGCGGAGGATTCATTCTCTATCACGCAAGGCCCTGCGATTAGAACTAATGGATTTTCGCCGCCGATTTTTATCTTCCCTATCGATACGACCACGCTCATTCTGATTTGCCCCTCTTTGCGCCGCACTCTAATGATGAGCGAATGAATTCCCTGAATAGCGGATGGCAATTATCTGGTTTAGATTTGAATTCAGGATGAAACTGGCAGCCGATGAACCACGGATGATTTTGAAGCTCGACCAACTCAGCCAATTTTGCTTTGGGGTAAAGGCCTGTCACGATGAAGCCATTCTTTGCCATTATATCTTGATATTTATTGTTGAACTCATATCTATGACGATGCCTTTCATAAATCAACTCCTTCTTATACGCTTCGTGCGTCTTGGTGCCCTTCTTTATCCTGCAGGGATACTTGCCAAGGCGCATCGTCCCACCCATCTGTGTTACTTTTTTTTGTTCTTCAAGTAAACTTATTACTGGCTGCGGCGTATTTTTATCGAATTTGGTTGAGCTCGCTTTCTCTAGTCCGCACACATTTCTTGCGAATTCTATAGTCGCACATTGCATGCCAAGGCAAATCCCGAAAAATGGAATCCCATTTTCTCGTACATACTTTATTGCCCTGTTCTTTCCTTCGATACCACGCGAACCAAAGCCACCCGGCACCAAAACGCCATCGACATCTTTCAAGTATTTTTCAGGACCATGCTCCTCTATCTTTTCTGACTCCACCTTTTTAATTTCAACCCTGGCGTCATTTGCGATTCCGCCGTGGCGAAGCGCTTCATAAATAGATTTATACGCATCTTGCAATTCTATATATTTGCCAACTACAGCAATCCTGGTATGTTTCGTCGGATAAAGGGCTGGCCTTATAACCTTTTCCTTCCAACCCTTTAAGTCCCTATCGCGGCATCTCAAACCTAACATCTTAACGATGACTTTATCTAAGGCCTGCTCCTTAAACATAAGCGGAACTTCATAGACGTCCTTGACATCTCTCGCTTCAAATACAGCGTCTTCATCGACGTTACAGAATAATGCTATCTTTTCCTTCAATTTTTTAGAAAGGGATTTTTCAGTTCTACAGAGCAATATGTCGGGCTGAATTCCTATCTCGCGCAATTTTCCAACGGAATGCTGGGTGGGCTTGGTCTTCATCTCCCCTGCAGCTTTTATATAAGGAACCAACGTAAGATGGATATTTATAACATTCCCCCTGCCTTTCTCCAACCTCATCTGCCTTATCGCCTCTAAAAACGGAAGCGATTCTATATCGCCGACCGTTCCGCCAACTTCACATATTACGACATCCAAACCTTTTCCCTTTGCAACCCGATGTATTGACTCCTTAATCTCATTGGTAAATAGGGGCAGAGGCAATACCTTTGCCCAAACTCGAAACTACTCCACCCGTTATGAAGATGTACTTTGACATCTTGCCCTCGATTTCAATATTTCTTTGGCGCGCTCTAAATCCTCTGGCGTATCAATCCCTATAGTATCGAATTGCGTCTCGACTACCTTTATCTTATAGCCGTTCTCTAACGCCCTGAGCTGCTCGAGCCCCTCGACTTCTTCGAGGTCGGATGGTGGAAGGTTTGTAAATGTAAAGAGGAAATCCTTCGTGAATGCATACAGGCCTATGTGTTTGTAAACCTTAGCATCTTTTTTTACGCGAGGGCAGGGTATCATCGAACGCGAAAAATACAACGCATAATCATTTTTATCGGTAACTACCTTTACCACGTTTGGATTTGCAAATTCATCTGGGTCTATTATCGCCTTCTTTAATGTAGCCATATCAATGCCTTTATCTTCTAACAAAGGCCTGACTATATCGTCTATCATCGACGGATGTAAGAGCGGCTCATCCGCTTGTATATTTACAATCACTTTAACATCTATCGGATTTACAACCTCCCTTAATCTATCAGTTCCTGATTTATGTTCCTTTGCGGTTAACACTACTTTGCCTCCGAAGCGCAGCACCTGTGCCTCAATCCTTTCATCGTCAGTCGCTACTATTAAATCGCCTAATGTGCTTGCTCGTTTTGCGTTATCCCAAACATGTTGAATAATTGATTTGCCGAGTAAATCCTTTAAGACCTTGCCCTCGAATCTCGTCGAATGGTATCTGGCTGGTATAATTCCGATCGCATCCATTTCTTAAGCCTTCCTAAATGGCAGTCAGGGCTAACTTGACGGTAAAGTCAGGCCTGCCTAACGGTAAAGTCAGGCCTGCCAATGGTGATTTCTGATGCGGGCCTTCAATTCTGACTGCGAAACCGTCGCAACGCCGACCTTTCCGATGACGATGCCCGCCGCGAAATTCGCTATATGCGCCGCCTCGATAGCCCTGGCACCTGCACCCAACGCTAATGTAAATGCGGCTATGACGGTATCGCCTGCACCCGATACATCAAAAACCTCTTGAGCCACTGTGGGGATATGTGTGATTTTGCCTTTTCGCCCAAACAACCGCATTCCGTGTTCGCCCAATGTAACTAACACAACTTTCAATCTGTACTTCTCAACCAATCGCTTGCCAATCTTATTCAAGGACCCATCATCCTTTGCCTTAATTCCAACTGCAACCTCTGCTTCTTTTCGATTCGGGGTTATTGCGGTTACCCCCTTATAATATGAGAAGTGCTCCTCTTTAGGGTCAACTATTATTATCTTATTATGTCTTTTCGCCAAAGGAATAATCTCTTTTAAGAGTTTTGGCGTGATGACGCCTTTGCCATAATCCTCAATTATTATCCCATCCACTTCGTCCATCTTCTCTTTCACGTAATTGACTATTTCTCTATTTGTTGCATCTTTTATAGGCGAGGCAGTCTCGCGGTCTATTCGAACAACCTGTTGGTGCCGTGCTACAACCCTGGTCTTTAAAGTCGTTGGCCTATCCGAATCCGAAATAACTCCTTCTATATCTACACCTTTATCCTTTAGGATATTCTCTAATTCTCGCCCGCGCTCGTCCTTGCCAATTGCGCCGACTAGATATGCTTTTGCGCCCAAGGCGCAAATATTATTCGCCACATTTGCAGCGCCCCCTGGCATAAAGGATTGCGCTTGAACCAAAACTACCGGCACAGGCGCCTCAGGCGAAATCCTCGATGAATCGCCCCACACAAATTCGTCAAGGATAAGGTCTCCTATAACGAGGACTTTCACATCTTTAAAGTTCAAGATGGCCTTGTTCATCCTAATTATATCATTGGGCTTTAACATTTATTTCTCTTCGATGCCTCTTTATTATCTTTATATAATCCCTAACGCCCCCTTCTAACTCATATTTTGCATTAAATTTAAGTTCCGATGAACTTAGATTTGTATCGGCTTGCGTCTCGTCCTGATAAAAACGATGAGGGTTATCAAAATATTCGGGCTTTAAGTCTTTGCCCAGCGCGGCGTTTAATACCTCTATCAACCTATTAAAGGTTTGGGGGGTACCTGTGCCAACATTAAAGACTCCGCTCTTTGAATATTCCAGCGCTTTTAAGTTCGCTTCTACTACATCTACGACATATATAAAATCCCGAAACTGCTCGCCCCATTTAAAAATCCTCGGGTTTCTATTCTGGGCGATTTGAAGATATAGTTGATATACCATGCTAGCCGCTTTCTCTTTGTGAACTTCTCTCGGTCCATATACATTGAAATAGCGCAGCCCAACGATTGAGAAATCCGGACTCTCCTTCTGAAATTGCCTCGCCACGGCTTCCATCTTTACCTTGCTTTCGCCATAAATATTTGTCGGCGTCGGCGTGTTGGATTCGCTCATAGGGACCTTTCCCTTGCCGTAGACAGCGGCACTTGAAGCATAAACGACTTTCTTGCAGCCAATCTTTTTTGCAAATATCAATATCCGTTTGAATGCATCTACATTGACCGAATCCATAAGCGCCCCATCGGCTATGGTCGTATCCGTAATGGCGGCTTGATGAAATATCGCATCGACTTTCTTGCCGACTTTCGAGTAATCGAGAGTTCTTATATCTTCGGATATAAACTCTTCTTTGAATCCATCTAAATTATCTTTTGTTCCGCAGGAAAGGTCATCAAATCCAAAGATTTTACCTATCCCTTGTAATTTAAGCGCGAGGTTAGAGCCTATAAAGCCAGCTGCGCCTGTTACTAAAAATACCATGTTAGAATTACCCCTTTATCTTGAAAAAGTTTACCACTATTAAGGAACTATGTCAATTTGGTTATTTTGAAATTTAAGTCTATGTTTGCTCCGGCTTGTGTTCCTCAGGAAACGCTCGAAAAGTCCCAGCGTGACTTTTCTTGCTC
>CAZUZR010000055.1:0-7655 GCA_964625025.1 uncultured Planctomycetia bacterium
AAATTATATGCCTGCTATATCTTTTTATCTGTTCATCTGTAAAATCAAATGCCATCTATCTGTACAACCTCCCTTTGGATTGCTTCGTCCGCCTTCGGCGGACTCGCAATGACACACAACCACCAGCAATCGCTGGAATTATCGAAACATCGTCGCCATCTTTCAACTTCGTGTCTTCCCTGTTTAAAAACCTTATGTCCTCTTCGTTGACATAAATATTTACAAACCGGCGCACCTTACCCGACTCGTCACAGATTCTGTCTTTAATGCCGGGATATCGATGCTCTAAATCCTCGATTAAATCTCTCACCGTCGCACCCTGCGCTTGCACTTCCGCTTTGTCGTTCGTCAACCTCTGTAACGGTTGCGGTATCCTTACTTTTATCGCCATGGATTCTCACTCCTATCGTATGAGGGTCAGTCCCCTCCGGGGACAGACCCTCATTTTCCTTTAACCATCACTTGCTCTTCAAAAGATGCAAGGGTTGGCTTTATCTTAACAGGTCTTCCTATATGCTCGTGGACTGCCTCTTGAGTCTTTAAACCATTTCCAGTTATCGAAATAACAATGGACTCATCGCGCGGAATCCGACCTTGTTCTATTAATTTTTTCGCCACAGCAACTGTAACTCCTCCCGCTGTCTCGGTAAATATCCCTTCTGTCTGCGCAAGCAATTTTATTGCCTCGATTACCTCCTCATCGGTTACATCTTCAGCCAAGCCGCCTGAATCTCTGACGGTCTGAACCGCATAATATCCATCTGCTGGATTTCCGATTGCAAGCGATTTTACTATCGTCTTTGGCTTAACTGGCTTTATTATATCGGAATTTTCCTTTATCGCAGTTACAACTGGCGCGCACCCTGCCGGCTGCGCCGCATAAATTTTTGCGTCAACCCTGTCTATCAATTCTAACTTATGAAATTCCTTAAAACTCTTCCAAATCTTTGAGATTAAAGAACCGCCTGCAACTGGAACTACGATATGTTTCGGCGTCCTCCAGCCTAATTGCTCTACGATTTCAAATCCATAAGTCTTTGAGCCCTCCGCATAATATGGCCTAATATTTATATTGACGAAAGCCCACCTATATCTCGACGCAATTTCGGCACAGAGACGGTTTACCTCGTCGTAGTTTCCCTCAACTGCAACTAAATGCGGGGCGTATATTAGAGAGCCAACGACTTTTCCCAATTCCAAATCGGCAGGGATAAATATATATCGTTTTAATCCGGCGATAGCACCCAATGCGGAAACTGAATTCGCCAGATTCCCCGTCGAAGCGCATGCAACGACTGAGAAATCAAACTCCTTTGCCTTCGAAATCGCAACTGAAACAACCCTGTCCTTAAACGAAAGCGTCGGATGACAGACCGAGTCATCCTTTATATAAAGTTCATCTACCTTTAATGCCTTTGCCAAATTCGTTGACCTTATAAGCGGGGTGAAGCCAGAATATAATCCGTCCTGCGGCTTTGAATCTAGCGGCAATAACTCTTGATATCTCCATAGGTCTTTGGGACGGGATGCAATTGCCTCGCGCGTCAATTTTTTCTTTATCGCTGTGTAATCATAGTCCACCTCTAAGGAGCCAAAGCAATATTCACAGACAAACAGCGGCTCTTTTGGATATTCCCTTGCGCACTCCCTACATTTTAGTCCTTTTACGTAGCTCATCTAAACCTTCCTTATAAATAATTTGAAAGCTGCCTCACCTTCTGGCCTTACGTCGATAATCTTATGGCCGTCGTCCTTAATAGAACGCGGAACAGAGCGAATCGGCTCGCCATCGTCAATGATTATCTCGAGGACTTTGCCCTCTTCCATCTCCTCAAGTTTTAATTTCGTCTTGACGTAATTTAGAGGACAAGGCGTTCCCCTTAAGTCTAATATTTCATCGACATCATAAGTCTCATTCACCCTCGATGTGCCCTCACTTTCCATCGACCCACCATATATTCGACCAGAATGCATGCCTGATGCCTGGCTTTTTCAAATCCTTGTCTGTAAGCGCATATTCGCCAAATGTATCCTTCATAAATTCCCTGTAATTATCTAACCCTACTCTATCGAAGGCGCTTCCAATTCTTTCGCCTTTCTTGCCGTGTTTTTCATACCACTCTATGGTCTTTTCGATGACCTCGAATATTTTTTCGTCGGGCAGAAATTTAGCGACCGGCGTTGCTGCGCGCGGATGCTTGCCGTGTTTGCCGCCGACGTTTATGATATGTCCGATTCGAGCGACGACCATCGCATCGACAGGGCAGACTCTGATGCAGTCGCCGCAGGAAGTACAATTCTCCCAAATCCTAACGGGAAGTTTTCCTTCCGCATCCATATAGAGCGCCTGGTCCTGACAGGCCCTGACACAAAGCGTGCAACTTGTGCATTTATCCGGGATTAATTTTGGCTCCGCAACTCCCTGAAACCCCAAATCCATCTCCCTTGTCCTCATACAATCGATAGCGCAGCCAGTTACACCTATCTTAAATTTATGCGGCATAGGATGCATAAAAAATTTATCATCTATCTCTTTTGAAATCCTAACCGTATCTGTCCATCCACGCGGATTATACTCACATCCGCCGCACGCAGTTGGAACGCGAACCCTCCTTCCGCAGGAAGCAAGTTCAACGTCCAATTCCTTCATCTCTTTTTCAAGCGCTTCTTTTTTCTCCAATGGCACATAAAGAAGTTCGACCGATTGGCGCACTGAAACATGAATTTCACCATTGCCATATTTTTTAGCGAGGTGTGCCATTTTAATCAATTTATCCGCATGAAGCCTGCCGCCCGCCACGCGAAGTCTCACTGTAAATGTATTCTTCTGCCTCTGCGGAATAAAACCTATCGCCTTAAAATCTTCCGGTTTAGCGGGTTTATCTATTTTTTCCTCTGCCATCTAAAAAACCTCCTTGCTCCTTGGGGACGGTCCAAAAAGTGCCAGCCTAACTTTCTAGGGTGGCACCAAATGGACCGTCCCCTAAAAATAGATTTTAGAAATATTCTTCCATACTAAAATACCTCTCGCCTGTATCTGGAAAGATAGTTACAATCCTCTTTCCCTTGCCAAATAATTTCGCCACTTTTAAGGAAACCCAGCAAGCAGCTCCTGCCGAGATTCCGACGAAGATCCCCTCTTCCTTCGCAAGCCGTTTCGAGAGCGCAAACGCATCGTTATCTGTAACCGTGATAATTTCATCGATTATTTTCCTATTTAGTACTTCGGGGATAAACCCTGCCCCAATCCCCTGTATCTTATGAGGGCCGGGCTCCTTTCCAGAGAGCACTGCTGAAGTAGCGGGTTCAACAGCGTATATTTTAACTTGCGGTAGCACTTTTTTCAACACCTCCCCTACGCCGGTAATAGTGCCGCCGGTCCCAACGCCACCCACGAACACATCTATTTTTCTATCGGTTTGTTCTAAAATTTCGCGCGCGGTTGTCCTTCTGTGAATCTCTGGATTTGCGGGATTCTTAAATTGCTGCGGCATAAAAGAATTAGGGGTTACCTTCAAAATCTCCTCGGCCTTCTTAACTGCCCCTTCCATCCCGTCTATTCCAGGAGTCAAAACGACTTCTGCTCCGTAGGAATTTAATATGAATCTGCGCTCGATGCTCATCGTCTCTGGCATAACTAAAATCACTTTATATCCTTTTACCGCTCCAACCATTGCTAATCCAATTCCTGTATTGCCGGACGTCGGTTCAACTATCGTTGCGCCGGGCTTTAAAAGCCCTTTTGCCTCTGCATCTTCTACCATACTTAAGCAAATCCTGTCTTTTACGCTTCCGCCCGGGTTGAAGGATTCCAATTTTGCAAAAATTTCTGCCGAATCAGGTGGAACGATTCTATTTAGTTTAACTAACGGCGTATTTCCGATAAGCTCTAGTATATTATTTTTGTACATATTATTATGGCTTAACTTTTTGTTTCGCTTGGCCTTTCTTTATTACTCGCTTAAGGTAATATATGGCTGCGTCATAAATCGGCTTTTGCGCCTAAACGAAAAACTTAAGCCCCCACCCATATAGTATAGAAATTCTATTTTATCATTCTGTTTTATCTTCACCGAATCGTATTTTTCCCTATGTATTATCTCATCGTTTAACTCTACGGTCACTACTTCAGGGCGCACCTTCTTTGTATCCAGAAGTTTTGCAGCAGTCATGTTATCTTCTATCGTTTCTTCTTTTCCGTTGATTGTAACCTTTATTGCCATATTAACCTTGCCTCCTTAAAATTCTAAATGCCTTTCCGGATGAATCGATGGTCTTTTTTATATCATCTTTTTTATGCGCCTTGGAAACAAACCATGCCTCAAAATTAGACGGCGGAATATAGATGCCCTCATCCAACATCGTCCTGAAAAATTTGGCAAACTGCGATGTATTTGTTCGTTTAGCGCTATCGAAGTCTAAAACCTCTTCATCTGTGAAAAATAACGTAAACATAGACGAAATGCGATTTATCTTAATTGAAACGCCCTCTTCCGTTGCAGCCTTTTCAATGCCATCGCAAAGCTCGACGGTCTTATCCTCTAATTCTTTGTATAAGTTTTTTTCCTCTAATAACTCAAGCGTCGCCAAGCCAGCCTGAACCGCAACTGGATTCCCAGAAAGCGTGCCTGCCTGATAAACCCCTCCCAACGGCGCTACATTTTCCATTATCTCTTTTCTTCCACCATATGCCCCTATTGGGAATCCGCCTCCTATGATCTTGCCTAAACAGGTCAAGTCCGGCTTTACCTTAAATTTCTCCTGGGCGCCACCTAATCCAACTCTAAATCCTGTTATAACTTCGTCAAAGATTAGAACTACGCCATATCTATCACATAATTTTCTTAGCCCTTCCAAAAATCCTCTCTTCGGCAATACGACTCCTATATTTGCTGCAACTGGCTCAACGATAATCGCTGCGATTTCATCGTTAAATTTTTTAAAGACATCTTCGCATTTGGTCAAATCATTATATGGAAGGACGAGCGTATCTTTTGCAATATCCTCTGGAACACCGAGGCTATTGGGCATCCCAAATGTTGCCGCCCCAGAGCCGGCGGCTACTAAAAAATAATCCGCGTGTCCATGATAACAACCTTCGAATTTTATTATTTTATCGCGCTTGGTATATCCGCGTGCCACCCTTATGGCGCTCATCGCCGCCTCTGTCCCGGAATTGACCAAACGCACCAATTCTATTGAGGGATACAAAGCGCATATTACCTTCGCCAATTCAATTTCCCATTTTGTTGGGGCGCCGAAAGATGTGCCATTCTCAATCACCTTTTTTACCCCTCTTATCACAGATGGATTGGAATGGCCTAAAATCAAAACCCCCCACGACATCACATAATCTATATAACTTTTCCCGTCGACGCTGTAAACCTTGGAGCCCTTGGCCTTCTCTATAAATATAGGACTACCGCCCACCGCCCCAAAAGCGCGGACAGGGGAATTTACCCCCCCTGGAATAAATCTTTTTGCCTCTTTAAATAGCTGATAGCTGATGGCTGATGGCTGATGGCGACTCATTTTATCCGTTCTCCACCCATTAGCCAAGAGGCGACATCTTTCGCATGATAAGTAATAATCATATCAGCACCTGCACGCTTTATGCTGGTTAAAATTTCTAAGACAATTTTTCTTTCATCTATCCAGCCTGATTTAGTCGCTGCCTTTATTAAACTATATTCGCCGCTTACATTATATGCGGCTAATGGAAAATTGTATTTCTGTTTCACGCGCGAAATAACATCCAAATATGAAAGCGCTGGTTTTACCATAACGATATCCGCCCCCTCCTCTATATTAAGTTCTATCTCTCTTAGGGCTTCGTCTATATTCGACGGGTCCATTTGATAAGATTTCCTATCGCCGAATTCTGGCGCTGAATCCATCGCTTCCCTAAATGGCCCATAAAATGATGACGCATATTTCGCCGAATAGGCCATTATTCCAACAGAAGAAAAACCCTCTAAATCTAACGATTCGCGAATCACCTTGACTTGTCCGTCCATCATCCCGGACGGCGCAACTATATCTGCCCCTGCCTTCGCATGGGATACTGCGACTTTGCCTAAAATTTCCAATGTTGCGTCGTTATCAATCTCATTATCTTTTACTATTCCACAGTGTCCATGTGAAGTGTATGCGCAAAGACATACATCTGTAATCACAACTAAATCGGATGTTTTCTTTATTGCACGAACCGCTCTTTGAGTTATACCTTCATCATCGTAGGCGCTTGAGCCAATTTCATCTTTCTTTTTTGGAATCCCAAACAATAAAATCGCAGGTATTTTCGACTTCTTCAGAATCGCAATCTCTTTTAATAGATTATCAATAGATAATCTATAGACGCCAGGCATAGCCGAAATCGGCTCTTTTTTGTTTTTCCCGTCGATGACGAAATATGGTGCGATTAAATTATCGACGCTCAAATACGCTTCCCGAATGAGCCGCCTTAAATTTTCTGTTCTTCTTAATCTCCTCAGCCTATGATTTGGATACCCCATCATCTGCGTAATCTACCCTTTTAAATCTGTGTAATCATATTTTTCCAATTCTTTTCAATTGCTTGTCTTACCGCTTTCGATAATACCGGCGATCTTCCTCCGGTTGAAATCGCAATGGTAACCAATCCCTTCTTTACAATGGCAGGTGCAATAAATGCGCATTCCTTGGGCGAATCGACTACGTTTACTAAAATCCCTTTTTTAAAACAATCTTTTGATACCTTTGAATTTACTTGTCTTTCGTCAGTTGCCGCAATCGCTAATAGCGCGCCATCTAAAGAGTTGGAATCGTAAACTTTTTTTATATGTCTTATTTTTTTCTCCGACGCTAATTCTTTAAGGGCGGCTGTAATCCCAGGACTTACCACCGTAACTGCTCCCCCGAATTTAAGCAGCGTTTTTACTTTTCGCTCAGCAACCGAGCCGCCGCCAACGACAATGCACTTACGCCCCTTTATATTCAGGTTTATCGGATAATAACTAATGTTCAACTTTTATCTCTTCTTCCCTAATTATTCCGTTTACGATTTTAAATGAGCGGACCTCAGGAATGTTATTCATTATGGAGACTATCACATAAGAGGGCTCCGGATAAAATGCAAGTTCCACATCATGCGAAGACGGATAAGGCCTCACGTTGGGGTGCGAATGATATATAGCAACCATCTCCAGCCCTTCGACGCGCATCTGTTTTATTACTTTGAATTGTTCCTTAGGGTCCATAAAATATCTCATCGGACTTTTTTGTGCGTTGGTCATCTTATAAACTACACTTACCTTCTTATCTTTCCCCGCTAATATTCCACATGCCTCGTTCGGAAATTCCTCGCGAGCGTGGGCTATTATCTCGTCCAAATGATTTTTCTTTATTATTAACATAATCACATCCAACAGTAATAGGAGCAAAAAAATGTTCTGAGCGTATGGGTTTCTTTCGCAGCACGTTGCAGATGCGAGCGGGCACGGTGTCCGAGCGCAAGCGAGGACGAGCGAGCAGATGCATCGAGCGAGACTTTCCTCGCTGGGGAAAGTCGAGCGGTGCTGCGAAAGAAACCCAGAAGCAACAGAACCATTTATTTCTCTTTCCTTATGATTATCTCCCAGTCGGTGGGGTTTATCTTCTCTACCTTTAAAACCTTT
>CAZUZR010000056.1:0-7503 GCA_964625025.1 uncultured Planctomycetia bacterium
GAATTTGCCATCGTCATCCTGTCAACTTGTTGCAGCACATCGTTATTCAAATAGGTATTCAAGTCAACGTACATAGCGGCATTGAGATAGTCCAGCCCCATAACTTCTGCCTCTTTAAAATATTCGCTCGTTACGGCAAACGAATCTAAGCCGTAAGTCTTACCCTTTAGAAAATCCGAATACAACTTATCCTTTTCCTCATCGTCAAATCCCAATAGCGTCATCCATTTAGTATGCCTCTTCTCAAATGGTAGATGCGCGGATTTAAGAAACCTCAAAATCCTCCTCATCTGGCTGGGCCTTTGAGTATCTACGATATGCGAGATTAAATACGGCATCGCTTTTTGGGTTAAGAACTTTGGCGCGATGGAGTAGTATCTGGACAACTTATCCGCTACATAAGCGTGGTATCCTCCAAATAATTCATCGCCGCCAACGCCGGTCAACGCTACCTTTACATGAGGGCAAGCCAATTTTGAAACCAGATATGAAGCGAGCGCAGAAGAATCAGCGTGCGGCTCATCTAAATTCCAAATCAGCTCTTCCATCCTGCCTATATCCTTCGGCGTCATTATCAATTCGTAATGTTCTGTGTTAAACCTCTGCGCTATGAAGCGTGCATACTTTAGTTCGTCGTAATCCTTCTCTTCAAATCCTATGGAGAAAGTTTTGACCGGCCCGGAGGATAACAAAGACATAAGCCCTACAACACAGCTTGAGTCTATCCCCCCGCTTAAAAAAGCCCCCAACGGCACATCGCTAATAAGTTGCGACTTTACAGAATCCTTTAGCGTCTTGTAGAATACGTCGCTGTATTCTTCTACACTTTTAAAACTCAATCCCTTCGGCTCGAGAGACCAGTACCTTTCTTCAATTGCTTTTCCATCTTGACAGATTAGGATGCTGGCTGGAGGAAGTTTTTTAATGCCCTTGTATATGGTAAGCGGCGATGGAACGGATAGATAGGTCAGATAATAGTGCACCGCTTCAAAATCTATATCTCTACTTACGCTATCGTCCTCTACTATCGCCTTCGTCTCTGAGGCGAATATTAATCTTCCACCCCTGTCAGAATAGGCAAGAGGTTTTATGCCGAACCTATCTCTCGCCAAAAGCAATTTATTCTCTTTTGAATCCCATATCGCGAACGCAAATATCCCGTTGAGGAACTTTACGCAATCGTTGCCGTATTCCTCATAAAGATGCACTATTACCTCGGTATCGGTCTTGGTCTTGAAGATATGGCCCTTACCTTCTAATTCCTTTCTTAATTCTAAATAATTATAAGTCTCGCCGTTATAGACGATGCATACCTTGCCGTCTTCGTTGAATATGGGCTGCCTTCCGCCTTCGACATCTATAATGCTCAACCTCTTATTCGCAAGCCCGATATTCCCTTCTAAAAAAAAGCCCTCCTCATCCGGGCCGCGAGCATACAAAGTATCGTTCATCCTCTTTAGCAGCGAACGGTCAACCGGGGCTTTATTTAAATAATTATATATCCCGCAAATCCCACACATAAGTTCGAATTCCTCAAATTAAATTCAAAACCTTGGTTTTGTCATTTAAATTTTACTTTAGCTACGCTTCTCCTAATAGGCGAGCATAGAGCGATTCGAGCCGCTTCACATATTTTTTTGCCTCGAACCTCTCCTCAACGCTCTTCCTAGCCCTAATCCCAACCTCCTTACGCAACCTCTCATCTCCTATCAATCTATCTAAGATTTTCGCCAGGCCCTTCGAATCCAGGGGAGTAAATAGAAATCCGGTTATGCCATCCTCGATGAGCTCAGGCGTGCCGCCAGCGGCACTGCATACAACAGGTTTCGCCACCGCCATAGCTTCAATAATGACTATGCCACAAGGTTCAAAATGCGATGCGAGGACAAATATATCTATGGCGTTTAAGATTGAATTTATATCCCTTCGAAACCCAAGAAATTTAACCACGCCATCTAAACCTAAATCTTTTGTCTGCTTTTCCAATTCGCCTCTCAATTCCCCATCGCCTACTATCAACAGCTTGATGTTCCTATATTCTTTAGTTAACTCAGACATCGCTTCAATACAATAATTCATACCTTTATTGATGCCCCTGCCTAACGTCCCTACGGAGCAGATGGCTATCTCATCCTGACCTAATCCGAGCATCCCCCTGAAATTCCCCGTATCGCTCTGCGGTTTAAAAAGGTCCGTTAAAACAGGATTATGCATAATCCTTATCTTGCGTTGTGGAATTCTATAATTTTTAATAATCCATCTTTTAACTGCATTTGAGCAAACGATGAATACATCTATAAAAAAAGAAACTAAGAAATTCGCTATCCTATATTTCCAGCCGGTATGATAAATATCCCCTTGCTCAAAAGAGATTATCCTCTTCCTTCCCATTATTACAAATGCTATCGTTCCAAATATCCTCGACCAAGTAAGATGCGTCTCCAATATATCAGGCCTTTCCGCTTCAAGCATCTTTAAGACGCCCCTTATGACGAGGAACCATCTCTTTTTCTTTAAAGGCCCTTGAAGATTTAGAGAAAGGACCTTTATCCCTAAACTATCTATCTCTCTTCCGATATCAAATTCATCCGTAAGGGAATATACGACGTGAGAATACCTTTGGCGGTCTACGCATTTTAAGATAGTCAATAGGTGCGTCTGCGCGCCTCCTATTGCCAACGTATCTATAAGATGGACTATCTTCTTCACTTCTTCTTCCAAAACGAAAAAAGGCCGTGTATGCCAAGCAGAAAGAGATATGGGTCTGTCGGCAAACGATATCTATCAGCCCCGTGCATAGAATACAGAAGGCTCATCGCTGCAAGCAATAAAATAAGCAAAAGCGATTTTTTAAATTCGTCCCTTTTCCTAAGGGAACTGATGAGGCTTATGAACATCCCGAGGAATAAGATATTATATGACAGGTGATATAAGACCTTGACGGAATATAGAAGATATGTATCCACAAGTACGTCAAATAATGGGCTTCTGTATGCGCCATACTTTAGATAATATTCTTTATATCTGGCTGGAGCCTCAGGCCAGAAATGCCAAAATTGGCCGAGCGATATAAGGCGAATCTTGAAAAAATCCTTAGGATGTGACTTAGCAAATTCCCATCCTAATCTGTAGAGATATTTATCCCTCTTGGGCTCTGATAAAAGCGACATCTCATTTTTTTGCTCATCGGAAAGGGGCGTTGTAAGAAGGCGTATGACTGGGTCGTAGATTCTTGCAAATGTATTTTCATTGTTATAAATATGGAATGTTACGCCGCCCCCGGTGGATATGGGTATGAATTCTTTGAAGACGATGTAATTTCTGAGCGTCCAGGGCAGGATAGTTAAAATCATAAATAGCATAACAACTACTGCGCCCTTAAGCCCTGATAACGCATTTTCAGATGAAAATAAAATTAACCATAAAATCAAAAAGGGCACAAATGCCAAAATCACCGGTTTCGTTAAAGCTGCCAGCCCTAAAAACAGGCCCGAAAGGAGCATATTTTTTAAATTAGGGCGACCATAACCTTTAAAAAGGTAGAAGATAGCGAATGCCAATAATAATGTAAAAAGCGTCTCTGAGGCTAAAGAGGCGCTGAAATGGATTGACAAGGGATAGAGGGCATAGATAACGCCCGTACCAAAACTTATCCGCCGGTCATTAAAGACCTCTTTTGCGATGAAGAATGCCACGATACAGATGAGGGCTCCAAGGAGGGCCTGTGCCAATTTAACGGCGAGGATGCTCTTATTTGTGAAGAGATAAATAATGGCTATGAATAATGGGTATAATGGTGGTCGCGCGTTAGTAAACCCCAATGGGAAATCAGAACGGTATTCCTTGCCCTCCAATATACTTATTGCGAGCCGACTATAATCGGCCTCGTCTCCAAGGATTACTTGACCCGAGAGCGCTGCCGCTAATATCCTCGGCACTAATGCAAGGACAAATAGAAAAACTAAAATTTTCTTGCTCCAAAAATTGTTAGACATCTATTGCATATTATACTATAATTGAAGAAGTTGTAAAATAAGTATATGAATAAACCAAAAAAGAAAGGAGGAAGATATGAAAAGAACTTTAATAATATTGGCGATTTCAATTTTTATAAGTAAGCTCGCTTTTGCCGAACCGCTATTGACTAAGTTAGATTCTAGATACCTTAAACTTAATGGCACAAATCAGTCTTCTTGGAGACCCACGACTTCATTAGTCACCAACCTTAATGCCGACCTTTGGGATGGCTATAATTTTAGCGATTACCTAGACCAATCGGTTAAAACAACCTCAAGCCCTACATTTAGCGGACTTTCTATAGATGCAAATACTCTATATGTAGACTCCGTCAATGATAGGTTAGGTATTAAAACCTTCTATCCCGCATATACCTTAGATTGCAATGGTGACATAAATACAAGTACAGTATACAGAATTGGTGGTTTTACAGTTTTGCAATCTAACGGGGCTAACCTTTCTCTAGGACAAGAGTCTGGCAGTGTTAATATAGGAAACTGGAATACATTTTTAGGAACTCGAGCTGGTTGGTACAACACGGGAAGCTACAATACCTTTTTAGGAAATGGTACTGGTTCCTATAATACGGGAAATGACAATACCTTTGTGGGAACTAGCTCTGGTTGGGCAAACACCACCGGGAGTAGAAATGCCTTTTTCGGAAATTTTTCTGGTCACAATAATACTACAGGAGGGAACAACACCTTTTTAGGAGAAAATTCTGGTATGTTTAACACTGAAGGACACCAAAACACCTTTGTAGGAAATTTCTGTGGTTACTATAATACCACAGGAGAGGGAAATACCTTTGTAGGATTTTATGGTGGTTCCAACATTACTACAGGAAACAACAATGTATTTCTTGGGACCCTCACAGGTGGCAGCTCAGGTTCAATAACTTCATCGATTGGAATCGGATATAATACAACAGTAACAGCAAATAACCAGTTGGTGGTTGGCAGTGCTAATCCTTACGGCGGTCAAATCACAGATTCCTATTGGGGGAGTGGAGTAACAAAGATAAATCCTGCTTCATTTACTTTCAATGCAACCGGTGGAGAAGGAACTGACAATCCAGGAGCAGACTTAAAGATTGCGGGAGGAAAAGGAACTGGTGCTGCTAACGGTGGGAAAATCATATTCCAAACTGCCCCAGCGGGAATATCAGGAGCAACTCCAAATGCTTTGGTTGATAGGGTGACTATTACATCAGATGGCAATGTCGCGGTCGGAACGGAAGCTCCAACGGCTGTATTGGATGTCAATGGGACAACAGGATATAATCAATTAAGGATTAGAACTGCTTATACACCGATAGGGACTTCAGATTCAAACGGCAATGCAGGTGACATAGCGTGGGATGATGATTATGTCTATATCAAGACAAGCGTAGGCTGGAAAAGAGCAGCATTAAGCACTTGGTAAATCCAATAAGTAATCCTATTAGCTTCTGATAAACGACTTGAGCCGATTCCAAAACGGCAGAAAAAAGGCAAAAGTATCATATTCCAATTTTATCAAGAAATAATTATTTTTTCTAAGAAGTTTTTGGCTCTGTCTATAATCATCTTCCTTTAAATGTTTATGTTCAAACAAAATCATCCTTGGTTTTATATTTGAGAATCGCAATTGCTTCAAAATTTCATAGTCATATCCTTAATTACATAATTATGAATTAGATCGCTTTTAATTCCATCACCGCTTCCTACTTGTATAAAAAAATCGGGGCCTTTTCTCCCACAAGAAGAGATAATTATATGGAATATCATTTTCTTTATATAGGTCAACATTATATTGATCTCTTAACCACTTTCGACTAACCTATTTAATACCTCCGACAACTCTTTGGTCTTATTAAATGCGGTAAACTGATTTATGTAATCCTCATTTATATTTAATTTAAGATTTCCTTTTAAAATATCAAGCAGTACTTTAATCCCATTATCTAAGTCGTTGGGCATAAAAATTCCTAACCCGCTTTCCTGTAAAATTTTTCTCACCTCATCGGTTACGTCAAATGCTATAATAGGTTTTTTTGCAAAAAGGTAATCAGTTAGTTTAAGCGGCAGCCTATATTTTAGAGTTCCGGGTAAGAATGTAGCATCAGCAGATAATAAAATACCAAAGTAATCCTTCCAAGAAATATAATCAACTAATTTCACTACATCTGATAGGCTTAAAAGTTCGATTTCATTCTTTAGAAATATATTTCTTTTGATGCTTCCGACTATCAAAACTTCAACATTATCTCTTTCGAAAAAATTTCTTTCAAATATCACTTTTAAAAATCTAAATAATTTTCTGCTATATTCTTTTTGAAATTCACCGGTGAATACAATTGTAAATTTGTTACTTTTTTCTTTTAATTTTGCGCTTTGTAAAATTTCAACATCTGTACTCTGCCTAATACACAAGATTTTATCATTTACTATGTCTTTATATTTAGATAAAAATAAATCTTTTATGTCCTCCGACGCCGTGAGTATAAAATCTGCCCTTACTATAACCTCCCTTTCTAACATAGAACTGATCTTATATTTAAACCACGAAGAGCGATATCCTGCTACTTCTATATCTATTCCTCCCTCTCTAAAATCAGCAACCCAGGGAATCCCGAATTGCTTCCTTAGCTTCATAGCTATAAGATGGGAGGTTAAAGGGACTGAAGTTGAATAGACGACGCTGATATTTTCTGATTTAATTATATCCTTTGCCTTTTTCAATGCAGAGGAATACCAAGTGATATACCTATCTGGAAAAAAAAGAACTTTATTTCTAAATTTATCCATTATCTTTTTTATAAAATTTATTTTCTCTTCTTCTTGAATCTTAGCTGTCAAATCAGAAGACGTCGGCCCCTCAATTAACCTGCTATCTGTAATTGGTTTTTTAAATAACGACTTTATCCCGGAAGATGTCAAATCTATATGCCTTGCACGAATTATCTCCACCTCTTTAGGCAAATCGTCCAAGAGCGTTGTATCAATAAAATATAAAAAGGACCTATCCACCGTAAGCACGTATGGCCTCCATCCAAAGCGAGGAAGATATTTAGCAAATCTATGCGCTCGATAAACTGCGGCGTGAGAATATGGCGCAAAAAATGGAGTTATCATTAAAATTTTTTTCATATTACTAGATATCTTTTCTCTTTATTTCTTAAATAAAAGGGCAAGGAATTTTATTAACTTATTAGACCATTTTTGATGATAAGCCCATGCTATAATATTTGCCAATAAACCATCTATATGATAATAATCACGCAGTTTCTCTTTCGAAAGCCAGATCTCGTACTTTGCCTTCCTTTTACACGTATGTTTTTGGATCATCCTTTTGGCATAACGAAATGCCTTTTTTCTTTCTTTAAAGGTCAATCCGGGCGTTGAAAATAGAGGCCTGTTTATATGATGCATTATATCATTCAAATATTCTTTTGGAGAAATAACGAAATGACTTTCCTTCTCAATCCATCTATAAAGTTCTGTA
>CAZUZR010000057.1:0-7221 GCA_964625025.1 uncultured Planctomycetia bacterium
ATTTACTTTGAAATTTAATGTCTAGGCGCAAAAGCCGGTTTATGACGCAGCCACTTTATTACCTTAAGCGAGTAATAAAGGAAGGCCACAAGCTTAGACTTAAATTTCAAAATTAATAATCTAATGTGTCTTCCAGCCGAATTTGCCGATTAAGGGGACAAATACACAACCGCAGACCTCCTCTTGTATTATCTTACCTTCCTGCTTCTTAACCAGCGTCAAAACTTGGGCGAAGGCATCGCCAATCGGAATTGTCATCCTCCCATTTTCGGCCAATTGCTCTACCAATGGATTTGGTATAAACGGAGCGCCTGCCGTAACTATTATTCCGTCGTATGGGGCAAATTCATCCCATCCTTCGGTTCCATCTTTGACTTTAATTTTTATATTCACATACCCTAAAGCATCCAATGTCGCTTTCGCCCTCTGCGCTAAAAGGACTATCCTCTCAACGGAATAGACTTCTAAAGCCAATTCCGCAAGGACAGCGGACTGATATCCTGAACCTGTCCCAATCTCCAGTACCTTTTCTACTCCTTTTAAATCTAAACACTGAGTCATCAATGCAACCATATACGGCTGGGAGATGGTCTGCCCTTCGCCTACAGGGAGGGGATAATCTCCATATGAGTTGACTAAGTTTTCATTAGGAATAAATTTATGGCGAGGGACTTTTCTAAAAGCATTTAATACTCTCTCATCGCAAATGCCTCGAGGAATTAACTGTTCCTCAACCATTCTATTTCTTAATAAGTTGGGGTCAAATTCCTTCATCGTTTAAGCCACACCCTCAAAATAAAAACAATAAAGCGAAGCGTATCTGTAAAGGGGCGAATATGGCTTTTCTGGCTCTTATAAATGGACTCTATCGGTATGGACTCAATTTTAAAGCCAGCCATTGCGACCTTTATCAATATCTCAGATTCAATTTCGTATCTGGTCGTAGTAAGTCCAAGGGCTTTTAAGGCGGGCAATTTTATCAATTTAAAACCACATTGAGAATCAGGCAAGTTCTGATTAATAATTAAAGAGATAAGTGACGACATAAACCTATTGGTCAAGCGTCTTATCAATGGCATATCTTTTGGATTCCACATCCTGTTGCCCAATATAATCTGCGTATCGCTCTCTTCGGCAGCCTTTAAAAAAATATCGATTTCATCTGGGCTGTGTTGACCATCCCCATCCATCGTTATAACATAATCGTAATTTTTATCTAAAATATATCTAAACCCATCGTTTAATGATGCGCCCTTACCGTAATTTGATGGATGCGATATCACATGTGCCCCTTCTCGCTCGGCCATTTCTTTCGTCTTATCGGAAGAGCCATCGTCTACGACGACGCAATCCAGTCCCTTCGTTTTTATCTTGTGGATAATAGGGCCGATTGTCAACTCCTCATCATATGCAGGTATTATTACGCAGCCTCGCAAAAATGGTTTCCTTTCCTAGAGCCAGAATCTTCTGAACATAAACCATTGAGACGGGTATCTTCTTACGTATTCCTCTATTATGCTGATACAACTCTCTGTAAATCGTTGCACATCGGTTTCGAAGTTACCAATCGTAGCATAGGATATCGGCTTCTCAAAAATAAACTGAAAGGTATCATCAGGCAGTCGAACGATAAAAGTTGGAATAATAGAAGCGCCTGTTCGAAGGCTTAGAGCCGCAGGCCCTTTAGGGATTGAGCAATCCCTCCCAAAAAATTTTACCCGTATCCCATGATTGGTAAAATCCCTGTCGCCTAAGAGCGCGAGCATCTGGCCTTTAGCCAAGCATTCGTAACACCTCTTAAGTGCTGCGCCCATTGGGATCACGTTCATTTTAGCAACCTGCCTTTGTCTAATAAAAAAATTATTTACGAGTTTATTTTTATGGCCTAACGCTACCACATTTAATGGATAGCCAAGCAATGCCACTACAGCGCCTCCCAATTCGTAATTTCCTATGTGGCCAGTTAATGATATCACTCCCCTTCCGCGCCTTAGGGCCTCATCTAAATTATCTTTTCCGATGACCTTAATATTGTTTTGGATGTAACTTTCGTCCAATTTGCTAAAGCGGAAGAAATCCACAAGGTATTTAGCGAAATTTATGAAGACTTCCTTTACGATACGCCGAAGCGCCACTTCGTCATCAGTTTTTAAAACTGCCCTTAAGTTATCCAGAACCACTTCCCTGTCTTTTTTGGAGATATAAAATTGCAATATCGCAATAAATGTTGCAACCGCATATCCTGCCCTGATGGGTAAAAACAACGCTAATGTTTGAGCTAACTTATATATTATGTATTGGCACATTCTAATATGAGTTTTGCGATTTCAATTGCAGAATTTGGCCTTGCGTTTTGCTTCGCATTTTGGCGCATCCCTTCAAGTTTTGCCGCCTGATTAAGAAGCGCCTCGGTTAATACGCCGACATCTCCTGCGCAGTCCGCTTTTATCGCTACGTCCTCTTTTAGTAAATATTCGGTATTCTTAGCTTCTTGCCCCGGTATCGGGCTTATTATTATCATAGGTAGGTTCTTCGACATCGCTTCAGATATGGTCAGCCCCCCTGGCTTAGTTATAATTAAAGTGGCGATAGACATAAGTTCATCTATATTTGAAACGTATCCGAAAATAAAAGAACGCATCCTAAATTTAAGCCTTCTTCTCTCAAGCCATTGAAATAGGCGTTCGTTGGTTCCGGCTACGATTAACATCTGTACCGGACGGCTCATCTTGTTTAACGAGGAGATTATCTCCGGGATTGGACCTAATCCCTGCCCGCCGCCCATTATTAAAATTGTTGGGATGCCTTTATCTATTCCAATCCTTGTTTTAATTTCTTCTACTGCTAATTTGTTTGTAAACTTTGGGTCAATCGGTATCCCAAAGGCACGGATTCGCTCCTTTGGAATCCCATTTTCTACGAGCTTGTTCATTGCAGTATCAGAATGAACTATGTAGTAATCTACAGAATCGAAGAGCCAATAAGAATGTGGTGCGCAATCAGTTAATATGCCGAACAATGGGACATTTAAATCAAATGAACTTTTGTAATCGGCGATCATCCCACAGGGGAAAGCTTGAGTGCAAGCGACGGCATCTGGCTTAAAATCATCGAGCAGGACCTTTAATTTTCCGGAATTGAATCTATGTATTAACTCACGCAATCTCGATATATTGCGAAAGACCTTCGGGTTATCGTATAGATATTCCCAAACTTCTGGGCTATTCCTGATGACCCCCATATATGTCCTATTGATTACCTTTTCAAGAAAGGGGTTTGTGTAATTTAGGGAATTGATATTCAACACTTCAACGCTAGGGTCTAATATCTCTAACGACTTTTCCAGGGCGAGTGCAGCCTTATGGTGCCCTGAGCTTATTGATATATACATAAGCAAAACCTTTTTTCTTCCCATTTTCCTATGAGTTCTAACAAAAAATGCCCGCCATCTTAGTGTGGCGGGCATTTTTAAATAACCATTCTAAAAATAACCTTTAACTTCCAATCTCCAAGACCTTTTTTATCCTTTCAACAGCTAACTTTAATCTATCCTCTGGCTCAACGAGCGCAAATCTAATAAATCCTTCCCCGTATTCGCCAAAGCCCGTACCTGGAGCGACGACAACGCCCGCCTCCTCAACTAACAGGGATGCAAACTCCATCGATGTCAGGGCGCTATATTTAAGCGGGATATGAGCCCAAACATAGAATGTCCCTTGAGGCTTATCTATATGCCAACCGAGCTTATTCAAGCCCTCTACGAAGACATCCCTCCTGCGCCTGTAAATTTCAACGGTCTCTTTAACGCAGTCTTGAGGCCCTGTAAGCGCCTTAATTGCTGCGAGTTGAATAGCTCTGAAAATTCCAAAATCTATGTAGCTCTTGGTCTTCTCCAGTGAGCGAATTACATTTGCGTTGCCGACTACAAATCCTATTCTCCACCCAGCCATATTATATGACTTTGAGAGCGTATGAAACTCAATGCACTTTTCCTTAGCCCCCTTCACTTGCAAAATGCTGGGCGCAACATAACCATCGAAGACGATATCGGAGTAAGCATTGTCATGGGCGACTATTATATCCTTGTTGCTCGCCCATGCGACGACATCTTCGAAGAAACCTAAATCAGCACACGCAGTGGTAGGGTTATGCGGATAGCTTAAGAATAAAATCTTGGCCATTCTCGTGATTTCACGTCCTAGGGCTTTTAGTTCTGGTTTATATCCCTTTTCCTTCGCAATTGGGACGCTATATAAAATCCCTCCGGCCATTATAGGACCATTAAAATGGACTGGATAACCCGGGCTGGGCACAAGCGCTATATCGTCGTTATTTAGAAATGTAAGGCAAAGGTTCGCTATGCCCTCTTTTGAGCCAATTAAAGGCAGCACTTCTGTTCGAGGGTCTAACTCAACGTTGAACTTCATCTTATACCAATCCGCTATCGCCTTTTTTAGTGCCTTCTCCACATCGCCTGTTGGCCTTGAGTAACGATGATTAGCGGTTATCCTCGCTTGTTTACAGAGTTCGTCCACCACATGCTTAGGGCTTGGTAAGTCGGGATTGCCCATCCCTAAGTCGATGACATCAACCCCCGTCGATTTAGCCTTCTCTTTTAGCTCATCTATTATCGTAAATAGATATAAGGGTAATCTCTTTAGCCTATTTGCTTCATGCATCTATCTATTCTTCCTCCTTATCGGAATAACTGCCTTCCTCTTCAATAGTAGCCAGGACCTCTCCAACCTCAACTATATCGCCCTCCTCATAAAATACCTCGGTCAATATCCCTGAACAGGGCGCCGGTATATTAAGTGTAGATTTATCGGTTGCAATCTCAACCAAATCTTCACCCTCCTCGATTCTATCGCCTTCTTCAAAATGCCAATATGAAATAGTCGCCTCCCTTATGCCTTCGCTAATTTCAGTCAATATCACCTTTGCCATTAGTTTTCCTCCTCGAAACTAAAGTCGTTTTTATTGAACTTTAGTGATAGGAACTTCTAACAAAAGGCCCAGAATGTACCTTTTTAAATTTTAAATTATACGCTATTTCTTTATATTTTTCAAATGTTTTAGGTAACACGAATTCGCGTTCCTCTAATTTATTGGGCGCAGGCTTCAAATACTGTCCAATGGTTATTATATCACAATTTACATTTCTCAATTCCGCCATAGTACGAAACACCTCTTCCTTAGTCTCTCCTAAACCTAAAAGCAAGCCACTCTTAGTTGGCACATCGTGAGATATGCGCTTTGCCTTTTTTAATATCTCCAAAGAAATTTCGTAGTTCGAATCGGGCTTGACTAATTTATGAAGCCGACGAACTGTCTCAATATTATGCGCCAGGACATCTATCTTGGCATTATATATTATCTCTAGCGATTTATAGGAGCCATTAAAATCTGGGACAAGCACTTCTATCTTTATATCATTTAATCTCTTGCGTAGGTATTTTATTACGCTTGAATAATGGCTTGCCCCACCATCTAAAATATCGTCTCTTGTCACAGATGTAAGCACTATATATTTTAGGCCTAATTCTTTTACTGCCTCATAAATCTTCACGGGTTCGCTTGAGTCTATCGCGTCAGGGAGGCCATTTTTAACTGCGCAAAATCCACATCTTCTCGTGCAGGTTGAACCCATTATTATAAAAGTCGCCACCCCCTTGTTAAAACATTCGCATAAATTTGGACATCGGGCGCTCTCGCAAACGGTATCTAAAGAAAAGTCCCTTAGAACGCGACGAGTGTGCTCTATTCTGTCAGACGATAATATCCCTCGCCTTAGCCATTGCGGCTTTGCTATTCTACTGCGCCAAGGCTTCGTAGAACAAGTCATTCTGCCTGTCTCAAAAGACCAAGCGCCGCTTCTTGAATTCCTTCAGAAAAAGTCGGATGTGCCTGCACGACATCCGCTAAATCCTTTATCTTCAATTTTCCTCTAATGGCAACGCTTATTGTCCCAATAAGTTCAGTAGCATGATATCCTAAAATCTGCGAACCTAAAATAGCATCGCTTTTTTTATCTATTACTAGTTTTATAAAACCCTCTGTTTCGCCTTGCGCCTGTGCTCTGCCTAAACCTGCGAAATGCGTTCGACCAACTCGAACATCGTAACCTAATCTTACAGCCTCATCCTCAGTTAATCCAACGCTGGCTACTTCAGGGAAAGAATAAACGCACTGGGGAACAATCGAATAATCCATCTTAACCTTAGCGCCTTTTGCATTCCTTGCCGCAACTCTTCCACCTGCTGATGCAATATGTGCTAAATTATATTTTCCGATACAATCCCCCACAGCAAATATGCCCGCTAAGTTCGTTTGCAGATATTCATCGACGAGAATAGCACCATCTTTTATCGTAACGCCTATTTTTTCAAGGCCCAAATCATTTATATTTGCCACCCTGCCAATCGAAATCAAGATGACTTCGGAATCAATCGCGCCGACGTCTAAGGAGGAACTGGAAGTTAATATCTTAATGCCTCTCTTCTTAAAAATTCCTTCTAACCTCTTCGATATCTCCGCGTCCTCTTTTGGCAGAACTCGTTCCAACATTTCTATAAGAGTTACTTCTACTCCAAAGACAGAAAAAAAAGAGGCGAACTCACATCCGATTGGACCAGCTCCGAAAATAGCAATACTTTTGGGCATCCTTTCGATATCGAAGATGCCATCGGAATAGAATATCCTTTTGTTGTCAACCGCAAGGGAACTCAAAGGTCTTGGGGATGAACCGCAGGCGATAATGAATGAATGCGCCTTCATTTCTTTGTCATCGACTAAGATATGCTGATTATCTAAAAAAGTTGCCCTGCCCTTAACGTAGTTAATCTTTCTTAACTTAAAAGTAGATTCTATTTGACCTCTGATGCGATTAATAATTTCCGTCGTATGGCTTTTTATATGAGGTAAATCATAAGTCAAATCTTTATAATTTATACCTCGGTCGGTTGAGCATCTCAACTCATCGTAAAGCGAAGCGGACTTAAGGAAGGCCTTGGTTGGTATGCAACCCTTATTTAAACATACGCCGCCAACTTCATCTTTCTCAACAACTAAAACTTTTGCCCCAAGAGATGATGCCTCAACAGCTGCCGAAATACCACCTGGCCCTGCACCTACAATACCTATATCATACTCCTCTATCATATATGACTCCGTCAGCGAAGTTCACTTATAACAGCGTCCGCCATCTCGCGAGTCCCTACT
>CAZUZR010000058.1:0-7159 GCA_964625025.1 uncultured Planctomycetia bacterium
AATGCTCCTTTTGCTTCTTCGAATTTCTTCTCTTTTAAATATGCCAACCCTATTTGATAATCGGCTGACTGTTGGAGCGAACTATCAAATTCTTTCGCTTTTTTAAATGCTTCAACCGCATCGAGATTACTTCCTTCCTTTAATAAGATAAGGCCTTTTAAAAATGCTATCTGGGCCGGCCGAATGTTTTCCTTTTCCGCGACTTCAATATATTTTTTCGCCTCATCTAATTCGCCTAATTGATATAACACTTCTGTAAGTTCCAAAAGCGCCTCTTTAATTTTCGGAGCTAAGGTTACGGCATCTATTAAGTGGGTTTTTGCATTCTTATAATTTTGAAGTTGTTTATAAGTAATGCCTAAATAATAAGCAGCTAAAGAGGAATTGGGTTCTTCTTTTCGTGCTTTTTGTAGAACCAGCAAGGCCTCATCATAATTTTCTTGTTTATAGTAAATTATGCCTTGTTCTAAAGAAGAGGGAACTTCTGCGGATGTTGATGTGGAAAATAGATAAAAGGATAAAAGTAATGATAGTAAGACAATTGAAGTTACTCTTCGTACTCTTGAAGTTCGGGGAGTTAGCATCTTATCGGCTAAGATAACATATATTTACTTTTTTGTCAATAAAAAAATTATGTGATTTTTAAGGAAATTATCGTCATATCATCTTCGTCTAATAATTCCTGCGCGCGGCGTAGGTGAAGATTGAGAAGTATCTTCTCCACGATCCTTCTGTGGAATTAAACTGGTTTGTTCCGTAGAAGTAATCCACCATCGCTTCCCGTAGGCGGGCAAGTTCTTTGAGGCGGGGGAAGGTCGCGGCACAATCCAACGTTAAATCTATCAACTCAAGGGCACGCTCATAAGCTTTTTGGCAATAAGCGGGATTGCCCTTCGCGCGCCAGTTCAATGCCCTTTCCACTTCACTTCCGATATTCGCCATCTGCTCAAGAAACGGCAGCTGCTTCCAGCGCCCCTGCGCGAGGTCTTTATGCTGATAGCTCATCCCTTTATCCTTTTCGCGACGATTTCAATAATTTTCTTGCGTATTTCTTCATTGTCAACACCGCGGCTCCTGTTGCTTTGGGACGGACGCATATTGATCATAGAATCAAACTCGATAAACTCCTCTCCGCGGAGTTCCGGATAAAGATTGATGCCCCAAAGGTCTTTCTGTTTTGAGCCATCCTCTAAGAGCAGCGCCTCAAGGTCAGAATGGAGCTCAGCATCGACCGCTATCAGCTCTCTATCGGTATCAACCACGGCTTTTACCGAATTCCCAAACAACTCGACGGCCATCTGTTTAAGTTCATCAAGTGTTAAAATCTTCGTTACTATCTTCATTCTATTGGAATAATTCTATCAAATATCATTCTCGGCTGCAAGAAGAAATTCTTACTGTCATTCCCGCGCTTTTAGACGAAGTAAGATGCCTCAGGATGGCCCTTTGCAGGTTGGCCACCTATTTTACTATTTTATCTTTAAGACGATGACCGTCATATCATCATGCTGCGGCATTCCCCTGCTGAAATTTATTACTTCAGAAGTAATTTTTTCTGCTAACTCCTGAGCCGGAAGGTTTCTATATTGCCTGGCAAGTTCCAAGATGCGCGTTTCACCGAATTCCTTTTCTCTTTTATCCCTTGCCTCAGAAATGCCATCTGTATAGATGATGAATAAATCGCCTTCACGGAATTTTATTTCATCGGTCCTGAATTCCGAGCCGGGCATTATCCCTATCGGAGAGCCCACATCCTGAGTCAATAACTGTGCCTCGCCCGCGGCGGTGATTTTTATCAGCGGGTTATGTCCGCCGTTTGAATACTTTATCACTCTCTCCTTAGGTTCATAAATTAAATATAACAAGGTAACGAACATCCCGGATACGCCTTCTTCGACTAAACGATTATTTATAGCAGATAAAGCCTCGTGAGGTTCGCTAAAAGTGTGCGCCAAGCCGCGGAAATCCGCCATCGTCTTTGCCATAAATAAAGCAGCAGGTACTCCCTTCCCGGAAACGTCTCCAATTACAATTCCTAATTTATTATCTTTGAGTTGAACAAAATCGTATAAGAATTTAATGAAATCATAAAAATCTCCTCCGACATCTTTTGCAGGGATGCACTTAACTCCCAATTCGATATCTGGGGTTTGCGGTAAGGTTTGAGGCAATATCGATTGTTGAATGCGACTTGCAATTTGAAGCTCCCGCTCAATCAAGCCCTTTTCAAATCGCGTTATCACAAATTGATTAAGCGTAATTGCCAGATAAGTTACCGATAACAAAGTTAACGGTGTAACAACACCTACCCAAACATTTAAAAAACCGAAAAGCAAAATCGCCGTTAAGACGAATCCGAATACTAAAATTATAAAAATTGAAAGCCCTTGAAACGGATTACGCTTAGGTATTACAATTCCCAGCGAACCACCGAAAATCAATAAAATTAAAAAATTGATGAAAGGGGCGATTCGATGGATAAAATTCTTTTGCAAAATAGTATTGATTGCGCTCGCGCGAATTCCAATCCCAGGGTAAACCGGCGAAAACGAAGTAGGCCACAAATCTTCGGAACCCACCGCTGTCAACCCAATTAAAACAATCTTGCCCTTAAAACTGGTCAAATCTATCTTTGGTTTCTGTCCTTTTTTAATCTGGTCAAAGGAATAGGCGATATCAGAGAAAGATATTCTATTAAACTTCGCAAAATCGCCGGCGTAATTTATCCACATCATCCCATTTTTATCGTGAGGGATATTCAACTCTGAAACGTCGGCATTGAGATAATGCGCCACTGTTACTAAATCCAAAGAAGGGTACCCCTTTCCTTCATACTCAATAAATAATGGAATCCTGCGGATTTTCCCATCCGCTTCCGGCGGGGAATTGACAAATCCGACGCCTTTTGAATTTTCTAACAGGCTCGGTAAAGGCAATATTAAGTTTGCGGCTTTTAAGAGCGGTCTCTTGGCCGCTCGGTCTTCCTTTAAAGTGAAGAAAGCTGCAAAAAATACGTTGCCCAATTTTTTGCTCGCATAGACAAGGAGTTGGTCTTCTTCCGGATGTTCTAGTTGAGGTTCGCTGAAGATTATGTCGAAGGCGATTGCCTTCGGTTTATTATTATTTAGGATTTCCAAAAGCGCGGCATGGTATCCGCGCGTCCATGGCCAGCGGCCGAATTCCTCTATGGATTTATCATCGATTTCAATGATTACTATATTAGGATTTACTTCCTTTTCTCCACGTGCCTTAAATAAAAAATCTAATGCCTGATATTCGGCTAATTCAAACCCACCTAGAAAATGAATCAGGCCCACTACCAAAGCGCAGATTAATCCGATGTATAAACTACCTTTACTCTTCATAGAAAATGGGGACAGGCTACTTTTTATATTTTGGATTCTGAATCATTTCTTCTACCACTGAAAAGAAATATCTTTTTTTCTTTGTCATTGTTATTACCTCTTAAAGGTGCTTTTCTCAGCTTACGCTTCATAATTTTACAGAATTTTTCTTAAGCCAATCAGCAATTTCAGTTTTGTCTATTTTGTCTTGCGCAATATCTAAAACGAATTTATATTTCTTATCTAATGAGGAAGATATGCGATAACCGTTCATTCTTAAGGTAATATCCATTGCCTCAAAAGCGAGCCTTTTATTTCCGTCCACAAAAGGATGGTTTTTTATTAAGGAGTATCCCAATATGGCTACTTTTTCAAAAAGGCTCGAATATAGGTCTTTTCCACCAAAAGTCATTCGTGGCCGAGCCAAAGCAGAACGCAAAAGACCCTCATCTCTTAATCCTAACGTCCCCCCCGTAGCTTGTATAATTTTGCGATAGATAAATAAAGTTTGCTTATAGTGGAGATATTTCACGCTTTGGACAGCTTCTTTAAAAGCCTAATGTTTTGATGAAGAGATTTATCTACGAGTCGGCTAAATTCGGGCGAGATAACATCTTCTTTATATTCATCGATCAAGATATCTATGGCCTGTCGGACTAAAACGGCCTTGGGGATATGAGTAGCAGAAGAGACCTTATCCAATAATTCAATCTGTTTATCATCCAGTTTTGTATTAAATGGTTTTAACATTTTTTCGCCTCCAGATTAACTATACCACAATAGACTAGTATTGTCAAGTATTGTTTTAGGGGACACTTTTCCGATTAGCATCAGAACTGTCCTTACTCTATTATTATCTCGCAGTCGGGGAGGGCGGAAAGAAATTTCCTGCCGTAAGGTTTATGTAAAATCCGACTGTCTAAAATTACGACTATCCCCTTATCGTTTTTCGTCCGAATGAGACGACCGAAACCTTGCTTTAGTCTTAAAATCGCTTCGGGTAAACTGTATTCATGAAATGGCTCGCCGCCGTTGGCTTTAATTCTTTCCATCCTTGCTTCAATAATCGGATGGTCCGGGACAGAAAAAGGAAGCTTCGTTATTATCACGTTGCTAAGCGCTTCGCCTGGGACATCAACGCCAGTCCAGAAGGAATCCACGCCGAAAAGAACCGAATCCACATCTTTTTTGAACGCCTCTAACATCTTAGTCCGAGGCAGGCCATCACCCTGTTTAAAAGAGGCGATTCCTAAATCGGAAAGATAACTTTTAAGCTCGCTATATACCTCGTCCATCAATTTATAGTTCGTGAACAAAACAAAGGCTTTTCCTTCGGTGCGAGTTATAAAATCTTTTAATTTTTCTATCACCTTCTCTTTATATTTTTCATAATCATTAGGGTCTGGCATCTTCTTAGGAATGTAAATTTTAACCTGATTTTTATAATCGAAGGGCGAGCCCAACAATTTTTCTTCACATTCTTTTAAGCCCAACCTGCTTTTAAGATATTCGAAATTACCTTCAGTGGATAATGTAGCGCTGGTCAAAATCGCTGTGTTCAATTTTGAAAATAAGAAATCGTTTAAGGTATCGCTGATATCGATGGGCGCGCAATAAAGCGAGACCCTCTTCGTCCTCCTGCCTGTCGCCTGCGCCCAATAGACATAGCCCTCTAACATCTGAGTCAGAAAAGCTGAAAGCGCCGCACTTAAACTCGCGACCCTGTTTAAGTAGTATTTTATATCTACCTCTTCCTCTTTCGATTTTGAGCGCTTTAGTCTCTCGGTTAAAAAATCGGTCAGGTTATGGAGCGAATTCGATAAATTATCTTCGATAAAATGCGGTTCCCTTATCCTCCTTATGCCGTCCTCGCCCAAGCAATTTAAAACCGAATTGAAGAACTCCTCGGCACGTTGCCTTATATTTGATACGAGCTTTTCACCTTCGCCATCTTTTATCGTTGCCAAAAAACCTTTTTTCTTTACGGGGTTATAGAGCGAATCTAAAAGGTATTTTAATTTAAAATTGGATAATTCAAATCCCAAATGCTCTGTTGCGACATCCTCAATCGTATGCGCCTCATCGAAGATAACGCATTCGTAATTCGGCAAAAGCGCATATTCGGACCTGCGAAGCGATAAATCCGAAAAGAAAAGATGATGATTTACTACTAAAAGGTCGGATTCATCTATTCCTCGCCTTGCCCTTTGAAAGAAACATTTACTGTGATATGGGCATTTCTTTCCCAAGCAAGCATCGTAATCCGAGCAGACCTTCTCCCATACTTTTCCGCTTGGGCTCTCATCGAAATCCGATAACGAACCATCCTCGGTTACCTTTGACCATGCCAAAATCTTCTGTAAATCTCCGAGCTCTTCTTTCGACTCAAAAAGGTCGGTTTTCGACGAGAAAGCACGATTCAATCTCCTTATGCAAAGATAGTTTGCCCTTCCTTTTACCAGCGAGACTGTAAACTCAAAAGGCAGGATAGATTTTAGGAATGGTATATCTTTTTTGACGAGCTGTTCCTGAAGGCTTATCGTATTAGTGGAAACAATCGCTTTTTTCCTTGACCTGACTGCGAAATCTATGAGCGGCACCAAATACGCAAATGATTTGCCGATACCTGTGCCGGCTTCTGCTATAAGGTGGGACTTGCCTTCGATGGCATCTTCAACCGCTTTTGCCATCTCGCCCTGCTGAGGGCGATATTCGTAATCTCTAAAAGTTTTAGATAAAAGGCCCCTTTCGCCGAAGAACTCTGCCGCATCGATTTTGGCCTTCGGTTTTTTAGGGGCTGTGCCCAGAGTATAATTTGGCAAAATCATTTATCTAGGGGCTATGGCGAGTTCCTCTAATCGGGCAATCCTTCGCTCAATCGGCGGATGGGTGCTGAATAAAGCGAGGACTCCTCCACCAGAAAGCGGGCTTACAGTAAACATATGTGCTGTCGTCGGATTTGCCTCCATAGGAACTTGGCGAGAGTAATTATAGAGTTTTCTTAACGCATTCGCTAATGAAAGCGGCCTTCCGCATAAATTAGCGCCCGACTCATCCGCTAAATATTCGCGCGAACGTGAAATCGCCAATTGTATAAGCGTAGCAACAAGCGGAGCCAAAATTGCAGCGACAAGCAAGGCAATCAACCTGATATTTCCACCGCCTCGTTCGCCTCTACGTCCGCCCCACATCGCCGACCATCTTGCCCAATCTGCTAAGACGTATATCGCCCCAGCGATTGTCGCAACAACAGTCGCAAGCAAAATATCCCTATTTTTTACGTGACCTAATTCATGCGAAAGCACGCCCTCCAATTCGTCGTCGCTTAGAAGTTTCACAATGCCTTCGGTTACAGCGACCGCCGCATGCTTTGGATTTCTGCCGGTTGCGAATGCATTTGGCGTTGGTTGAGGAATTACATAAATCCTCGGCTTAGGCAAATCCGCCTTTTGAATTAGATTCTCAACTATCCTATGAATCTTCGGCGCATCGGTTTTCGAAACTTCCTTCGCCCGATACATCATAAGCACTATCTTGTCCGAAAACCAGTAGGCAAAGAAATTCATCACAAGCGCAAAGATAAATGCAACCATCATACCATCGGTCCCACCAATAAGCCGGCCAATGAAGATAAATAGCAAGGTAAGCAGCGTCAACAAAAACATCGTCTTAAGTGTATTCATACGAATCACCTCCTAAAATTTAAACCTATGATTCACACTTGAGTCGCACGTTGCAGATGCGAGCGGGCACGGTGTCCCGACGAAGTCGGGACGAGCGAGCAGATGCGCCGAGCGAGATTTTCCTCGCTGGGG
>CAZUZR010000059.1:0-7150 GCA_964625025.1 uncultured Planctomycetia bacterium
ATTGGTGCGAGACGTCAGCGAGCGAGTGGCCGACCCAAGTTCGACGGTAGGAGAATGAGGGCGCCGAGACCCATCACCCGCTCCAGATTTTTAATTAAAGGAGGCACTTAAGAAATGGAGACCTGTTTTAAGGAGGATGTGCAATGAAGATAATGGATTTTTTAAACGAGAAAGCAGTAAGTGCTAACCTGCAAGCTACGGATAAAGAAGGAACGATTAAGGAGCTCGTCGACTTGCTCTACAAGGCAGGTTGCATTAGAGAAAAGGATAAGTTGGCGAAAATTTTAATGAGTCGAGAGGCGCTAGGTTCAACAGGAATAGGTCAAGGCGTTGGTATCCCTCATGGCAAATGCGACGGCGTAAAGGAATTGGTCGCTGCCTTTGGGCTTTCGCAAAAGGGGGTGAATTTCGATTCTCTCGACGGAGAACCGGTTCATATATTCTTCCTGTTAGTTGCCCCAGAGGACTCAGCAGGGCCTCACCTAAAAGCGTTGGCAAGGATTTCCCGCCTTTTAAAAGACAAGGTCTTGCGTGAATCCCTTAAGCAATGTAAAGATGAGAAGGGCATTTTGAAACTGATTGAAGACGAAGATTCAAAACGGCATTAATAGCGATAAGAATAAATATCACTCTTAAATGAAGGAAAAAATAATGCGCTGGTTTAAATGGTTGTATCCGGGGATGAGGATTAAAAGGTGGGTTGTCCTTTTTGCTTTTGGCACGATCTTAATTGCGGTTGCTTCGGGATTTATTGGCAGCGCTGTTAGATTACATCCCCCTGCAACCGGTCGAATAGCGATAGGCGGCTTCATATTTTTAATTGGTATAACCCTACTTATTATCGGCATTAGAAAGATGGTCAAATCCTTTATCACAGTTTTTCTGCCGCAGCGGGAAAAAGATTTGGTGGATATCATCTTCAAACAACGCCACTTATCCAAAGGTCCCAAGATCGTCGTCATCGGTGGGGGCACAGGGCTTTCGGTATTATTGCATGGATTAAAAGAGCTGACGTCAAATATCACCGCTATAGTTACAGTTGCAGATGATGGAGGTAGTTCCGGAAGGTTGAGGAACGAATTTGACGTGTTGCCGCCGGGCGATATTCGAAATTGCCTCGTCGCCTTAGCCGATGCAGAGCCATTGATGAGGGACTTGTTTCAATTCCGTTTTGATGAAGGAGAGGGATTAAAAGGTCACAATTTTGGAAACCTATTTATAACAGCCCTATCGAAAATAACCGGCGATTTCGAAAAGGCGATTAAGGAATCGAGCAAGGTGCTAGCGATTCGTGGACAGGTTGTTCCATCGACGTTGGAGAAGGTGGTGTTGGTTGCAAAACGAGCGGATGGGACGCAGACATTAGGCGAAAGCACAATTCCGAAAGTACTAAGCCCAATCAAAAAGGTATATTTAAATCCAGCTGGATGCAGGCCTACAGCCGAGGCAATTCAATCAATTAAGGAAGCCGAGGCAATAGTTATCGGTCCCGGCAGCCTTTATACAAGCATTATTCCCAATTTATTAGTTGAAGGCATAACCGATGCGATTTTAAGGTCGCAAGCAATTAAAATTTATATTTGTAATGTTATGACCCAACATGGCGAGACGGATGGATATACCGCCTCTGACCATCTGGAAGCAATTATAAAACATACCCATCCTACTTTAATAGATTATTGTATCGTCAATATAGCGAAGGTAGCTGAACATCTGCTTTTGAAATACAAAGAGGAATATGCCTATCCCGTCGAGGCGGATGTGAAGAAGATTCGGAGTTTAGGAATAGCCGTAGTTGAAGGAGATATCGTAAACCTCGAGAATTACGTCAGGCACAATCCAGAAAAACTTGCTCGGATTATTATCAGCATAATCAACAGCGCAAAAGGAGCGTGGCTATAGAGTCCTTAGCCCTCTAAATACGATGGATACAAATGGAAAAATTAATTTATTAATGGCGGTGCATTCTCATCAACCTGAAGGCAATTTTGAATGGGTTTTTGCCGAAGCTTATGAGAAGGCGTATCTACCTTTTTTAACGACATTGCATCGGCATCCGAAGATAAAGATGACACTTCATTATACAGGTTGCCTTTTGGATTGGTTCGCTGATAAACATCCAGAATTTATTAAGATGTTAAAGGCACTCGTCAAAGTGGGCCAAGTCGAGATGTTATCGGGTGGATATTATGAGCCGATATTATCCCTCATTCCGGAAAGGGATATCTTAGGACAAATTAGATTGATGAACGAGAAGGTCAAAGAATTTACAGGATATGTGCCTTCCGGCGCGTGGCTTGCGGAGCGGGTATGGGAGCCGACCTTGATTAAGCCTATGGCAAAAGCTGGGATAAGATACACAATAGTAGACGATTCGCATTTTACTAATGTTGGGAAAGTGCCGGATGAGTTGTCGGGATATTACGTAACAGAGGACGAGGGCCAAAAGCTTCTTATTTTTCCCGGCTCAGAAAAGCTTCGCTATTCTATGCCTTTTAAATTGCCCCATGAGACCATAAATTATTTAAAGGACTTAAAAACAAAAGGCATCGTGGCAAAGGCCTTTGCCGATGATGGAGAGAAGTTTGGGATTTGGCCCGGGACATTTAAATGGGTTCATGGAGAGAAGTGGCTTGAGAATTTCTTCAGCGCCCTGGAAGAGGAAGAAGGTTGGCTAAATATGACGACATTTTCCGAATATACACGCACTTATGGCCCAACGGACAGGATCTATCTTACCTGCGCAAGTTATAGGGAGATGATGGAGTGGAGCGGAGGTTATTTTAAAAATTTTTTGGTGAAGTACCCCGAATCGAATAATATGCAAAAGAAAATGCTTTATGTTAGCTCTCGCGTTGCAAAGGTTAAGCCTAAAAAAGCGCTGCGCTATTTATATAAAGGGCAGTGTAACTGTGCTTACTGGCACGGGGTCTTTGGAGGGCTATATTTGAGCCATTTAAGGTCTGCCGTATATTCCAATCTTATAGCGGCGGAGAAAACCTTAGATGGAATCGCACATAAGGGGTCGAACTGGGTGGATGTTAAGACATTGGATTTCGACAGCGATACTTACGATGAGATTTTAGTCTCCAGCCCAAAATTAAATTTATATATTTCGCCGCACAGCGGCGGTTCGCTTTTTGAATTGGATTTTAAGCCGCTATCATTGAATCTGATAAATACTTTAGGCAGGAGGAAGGAATCGTATCATGAAAAGCTCTCGCAACTTAAAAAATCGAATTTCAATCCCAGCCTCCAAGCCGAGGGAATTTCTTCCATCCACGATATAGTCGGAATTAAGGATGCGGATTTGTTAAGGGATTTGAATTACGATTGGTACAGAAAAGTTTCTCTGCTCGACCATTTTTTGAGGGAGGGCACGACCGTAAATGATTTCGCTGCCTCAAGATTTGAGCCGGCGGGGGATTTTTTAAACGGCGAATACAATTACGAAATTAAAAAATCTACAAAGGGATTAATTTTGCGACTTACGCGCGAGGGAAATTATTTCTCCGTTGCAGGAGAAGCCCTTAGAATCAAGGTTATAAAGTCGATAAAGATAAATAGCAATAGCCCGCCCATAGAGATTGACTACGAAGTTATAAATTTAGCTCCCGTGGAAGTCTCTGCTTGGTTTGGAGTTGAATTTAATTACTCATTGAAGGACCCGCATTTAAATCGTATTGGTGCGGTGCGCGACTTAAAGAACATAAATATAAATGACCAATGGTATGGGGCGAGAATAGATTTCGAATTTTCTAAGCCCACTTCATTTTGGTATTTTCCAATAGAGACAATTTCCGAATCCGAGGCGGGACTTGAGAGGACATATCAAGAACTTTCACTGTTATTCCATTGGAATTTGAAATTGGCGCCGAAAGATAAATGGCACATCAAGTTTCTAAAGGATATAAAGGTCACCGAATAAAATGTTGGTGGAGAAAAAGATAATAATAAAGAATAGCTCGGGGCTTCATGCGCGCCCCGCTGCGCTTTTTGTGCAAATTGCGAATAAGTACGATTCAGGTGTAACTGTAAAAAAAGGAAAACTAGAAGTGAATGGCAAGTCAATTATGGGCATCTTAATGTTGGCAGCGGAAAAGGGAAGCCAGGTTACCTTAAAAGTTGAAGGCCAAGATGCCGAGAGGGCAATTTTAGAATTGGAAAAGCTCCTTTCAGGAGATATGGAAGCGCCTGTTTCACAGAGGAAGAGATGATACTAAAGGGCATACCGGCATCGCCCGGGATTGCAATTGGCAAGATATACCTATTAGATAGCGAGCTGTTTTCTATCGTTAAACGGGAAATCTCCGAAGGGGAATTATCACAAGAGATAGCGCGTTTTGAAGATGCCCTTATTCAAACAAGGCAAGAGGTATATAAGATTCAGGAACGAATTGCCGAAGAGTTAGGAGTTCAGCACGCCGAGATTTTTAACGCCCACCTTTTAGTCCTTGAGGACCGCACATTAATCGAAGAGGTTATTTCAAGATTGAAGACGGAACTATTATGCGTTGAATATATATTTGATGATGTCCTAAAGAAGTATATTAATGCATTTTCTAAGATGGAGGATGAATACTTAAAAGAACGCGTAGCCGATATTCGCGATGTCGGCAAAAGGGTATTAAGACAATTATTGGGTAAAAAACGTGAGACGTTGGCCGACTTAAAGGAAAAAGTTATAGTAGTCGCAAATGACTTATCTCCATCTGATACTGCTTCCATGCATAAGAAAAACGTCATCGCATTTGCAACGGATATTGGTGGCAGGACTTCGCATACAGCCATTATGGCTAAGGCGCTTGAAATCCCTGCCGTTGTTGGGGTAGAAGTAATAACTAAAAACGTCAAGAACGGGGATACGATAATCATCGACGGTTCGAATGGAATAGCAATTGTAAATCCCGATGATGATACCATCTCAAGGTATGAACGAGAGAAGGTAAGGTACGAGGAATATGATACGCTTTTATTTAAACTTCGCGATTTAAACTGCATTACGCCGGATGGCCGTTCCATCGAACTGTCCGCGAATATTGAGATACCGGATGAAGTCCCTTCGGTTAAATCGCATGGCGCCTGCGGGATCGGCTTATATAGGACGGAATTTTTTTATTTAAACCGCGTGGATTTGCCGAGCGAGGAGGAACACTTCGTGTCATACAGGTATGTAGCGGAACAGATAGCTCCGTATCCGGTGATTATCAGGACCCTCGACCTTGGAGGCGATAAATTTTTATCGCAACTAACTGTGCCAAAGGAGATGAATCCATTTTTGGGCTGGAGGGCAATCAGATTCTGTTTGGCTCGTCCCGATATTTTCAAGGTGCAATTGAAAGCGATACTTAGGGCTTCAATTCATGGAAAATTAAAGGTAATGTATCCTATGATATCTGGCGTCGAAGAACTTCGGACAGCGAACGTGATTTTAGAAGAGGCGAAGGAGGAGTTGAGGAAGAGTGGGATTCCATTTGACGAGGATATGGAAGTTGGGGCGATGATAGAGGTCCCATCTGCCGCCTTGACTTGCGACATATTGGCGAAGGAGGTCGATTTCTTCTCGATAGGCACGAATGATTTGATACAATATTCCCTTGCCATTGATAGGGTAAATGAGAAGATAGCATATCTTTATGAACCCGCACACCCCGGGGTCTTGAGGTTGATAAAAAATATAATAGATACAGGTCACAAAGCCGATATCTGGGTTGGGATGTGCGGCGAAATGGCAGGCGAACCCATATTTGGCCTTTTGCTTTTGGGGCTTGAATTAGATGAATTTTCGACCAGCCCTGTAAATATACCGCGCATAAAACAGGTCATAAGGTCAGTTGAGTTTAAAACAGCAAAGGCGGTTGCTCAAGAAGCATTAACTTTATCTACAGGACGGGAGGTAGGGGAATTTGCAAAGAAGAGGTTGAAAGAATTGGTTCCGGATTTGTTGCCGATATGATTAAGGGAGAAAAATATGAAAGCCCTTGACGATATAAAGGAGATTAGAAGGATAGATAGGTCCAATATGCTGGAACTGCTTTTGGGGTTTCCGGCTCAGTGTAGGGATGCAATTAGAATCTGTAGGTCGTTTTCGATACCCAAATCCCACAGGGGAGCTAATAATATAGTCTTTTCTGGATTAGGCGGTTCAGCGATAGGCGCGGATTTGATACGTTCTTATGTAGTCGACGAGATTAAAATCCCTATATTTGTTAATAGGGACTATTCCATCCCGAACTTCATCAGTAAAGATACCCTCTTCTTCGCCTGCAGTTATTCTGGCGATACCGAAGAGACGCTTGCCTCCTACGAGGAGGCTAAAAAGAGAGGCGCTAAGATAATTGCATTATCATCTGGTGGAAAATTAGAGGTTGAAGCAAAAAAGGACAAAATTCCTTTTATGTCCATTCCGAAAGGTTATCCGCCCAGGACAGCGCTCGGATATTCATTTTTTCCACCGCTCGTGGTGCTATCGAAACTTGGATTCATTCGCAAGAAAGATAAGCAGATAGGAGAGGCAATTTCTGGTTTGGTGAGTTTAAGGGATTGTATTTTAAGTCCATATATTAAGGCAAGTAAAAATTACGCAAAACGTTTAGCCTTAGATTTAAAGGATAAATACGTTATAATTTACTCCGCTAATAGATACATGGATTCGGTTTTGACAAGATGGAGGGGGCAACTTGCGGAAAATTCGAAGGCGCTCACATCCTCCCACGTCTTTCCAGAGATGAATCATAATGAGATAGTAGGATGGGTAAATCCAAAGCGGCTTCTTAAGGATTTCGTCGCAGTCATCCTGAGGGATAAAAGCGAACATCCAAGGGTTGCAAAAAGAATAGATATAACCAAGTCAATTATTAAGAAAAAAACTAAGATAATCGAAGTCTATTCTAGGGGAAGGGGCCTACTTTCCAGGATTTTTTACTTAATATATTTGGGAGACTTTATAAGCTTTTATCTCGCGATTTTAAATGGCGTTGACCCCACGCCCGTTGATTCAGTTACTTATCTTAAAAGACGGTTAGGCGTTTTTAAATGAACCCCAAACGAAATTTTAAATTACGTTACCTATTTGGACAAAATTATAATACATCGTTGTGCAATGTTATTGACACTAAATCTAATTTGGAGGAATTTCGTTCGGGATGAA
>CAZUZR010000060.1:0-6983 GCA_964625025.1 uncultured Planctomycetia bacterium
TTTGGCGGTAAAAAATTCTGATTTCGTCGCAAGAACACCGCCAGTTCTTTATTTGAAATATAACTTATGGCAAATAAATCTAAAAATACGAAGTTCTGGTGGATAGGCATTCCTCTTTTAACACTTGTGAATTTAGGAATGACTATTTATTGGACTCTATCCTCTTTTGCGCCACCTGGTCCTCCGGCTTTCCTCAATGCAGTATTGCCAGTATTAATATTTCCATTACTTACCATTGTATGGTGGTTAGAAAAATCACTGAACATATCCATTTTTGAGGATGGTTCATTTTTTCTGCTATGGTTATTTAACAGTTTATGTTGGGGAATTATCATGACGTGGTTGCTTAAACTTATCATCGTTAAAGCAAAAAGACATTAAAACTTAAATAATGACATATAATTGCAGCGAAGTTATAAAACAATTTTTTCCTTTGACTATTTATAGATTTTGATTTACAATTTAGATTGTAATCATAAGGATATTTTCTTAAATGTCATATATAGTCTTCGCACGCAAATGGCGGCCGAAGGGTTTTGATAAAATCTTAGGTCAACAGCACGTCACGACCACGCTTAAAAACGCCATTGCACAGAATCGAGTCGCCCACGCATATCTTTTCTCAGGTCCACGCGGCGTCGGAAAGACCACGACCGCACGCATCCTCGCGATGGCGCTCAATTGCAAAGACGGTCCCACCCAAACCCCTTGCGGAAGTTGCGATTCCTGCAAAGAGACAATCAACGGAATAAGTTTAGATGTAATAGAAATCGACGGCGCATCGAACCGCGGAATAGAAGAGGTCCGCACGCTACGCGAAAATGTTAAATTCAAACCCGCCCGCGGAAGATTCAAGGCCTATATCATCGACGAAGTCCATATGCTGACCGAAGAGGCATTCAACGCCCTTTTGAAGACCTTGGAAGAGCCGCCAACTCATGTGATTTTCGTGTTTGCAACAACAAGGCCATATAAAGTTCCTGCGACAATCCTTTCGCGGTGCCAGAGATTCGATTTCAGGCGCCTTACGATGGAAGAAATCGTCGGGAAATTAAGAGAAATCGCAGAAGACGAAGGATTAGATATAAATGATGAGGCGCTTTATACGATTGCGCGCGCAGCAGAAGGTTCGATGCGCGACGCGGAATCTATGCTCGACCAACTTGCATCGTTCTGCGGAAAAAAAATAGATTTGGAAAGCGCCTCATCAATTTTGGGAATGGTAGGGCAGGAGACCTTGTTTAACTTCGCAGATGTGGTTATAACTAAAGATACGCCCGGAATTTTAAAATTAGTTGACCAACTTATAAGCAAAGGCCAGGACATCCCGCAATTTTTAAATTACCTCATTGGGCATTTTAGAAATTTGTTGATTGCGAAAGTCGGCGAAGATTTATCATCGCTTATAGATTTGCCGGGGGATTTAATCGAACGAATTTGCGAACAAGCGAAATCATTTACGGTCGAGAATTTGCTTTATGCCTTAACCGTTTTAACGAATGCGCAGGACGCTGTGCGTAAAGCGACTTCGCAGAGGATACCGCTTGAATTGGCAGTGATACGACTTACGCGAAAAGAGGATATCTCGTCGTTGTCATCGATATTGGATCGCCTTTCGGATTTGGAAAGGAGGATTGAAGGGACGGCTTTGAAGATTGAAAAAGATGAGAAGCCCTCTTTAGGTGGACATCATACTCCTCATCGTGAAGAAAAAAGCCAGCCGGAGAAAAATTTGAGCCTTCAGGAAGAAGTCACAGTTGAAGTTGAGGCGAACGAGCGGGCCTTTGTGCCGCTCGAAAGGATTTGCGAGATATGGTCTAATCTGATTCGCGTCATAGCAGGGAAGAAGATGTCGGTCGCGTTATTTTTGCAGGCGGCGCAACCGTTAAAGTTAGAAAATAAAACCCTTACGATTGCATTCGCAAAAGAAAATAAGTTCAATAAGGAAGCGCTTGAGGCGAACGACAACAGAAAAAATATAGAGAAGGCGTTAAGGGATATTTTAAACCAGGAACTTAGGGTTGAATTTAAGATAGTCGATGAATTAGAGAAAAAAATTACAGTTGAAAGTTTAGTCCAGGACGAACATAAAGATAAAGAAGATACGCATGAGGTTATAAAGTCCGCCCTCCATATCTTCGGCGGAAATTTAAAGAAGAAAGAGCCTACCTAACGAGCTAACGAAATATATGCCCGGCTATACAAAATCTATGGAAAAGTTAATATCGGAGCTTACCAAACTTCCCGGCATTGGGCAAAAATCTGCCGAGAGGTTGGTACTTCACATTTTGAAATCGCCTAAAGAAGATGCGAAGGCGCTTTCCGAGGCGATTATAAAATTGAAGGAGACGATTACTTTTTGCAAGGCCTGTTACAATTTAAGCGAGGGCGATACCTGCCATATTTGTGAGGACCCCGGGCGGGATAAAACGACTATTTTGGTAGTCGAGCAACCAAATGATATTTTAGCAATAGAGAAGACTGGCACATACAGAGGTCTTTATCATGTTTTACTCGGTGCTATTTCACCACTCGATGGGATAGGTCCGGATGAACTTAAGATAAAAGAACTCCTTCGCCGCATCAAATCCGAGAAGACAAAGGAGGTCATAATAGCCACTGACGCCGACACTGAGGGCGAAACAACAGCCCTGTACCTTACCAAACTCCTTAAAAATCAAGGGGTTAAAACAACCCGCATCGCTTATGGCCTACCGGTCGGCTCACACCTTGAGTATGCCGACCAGGCGACCCTCGCCCGTGCCTTAGAAGGAAGGCGTGAGATAAAAGATTAATAGTTCGACTATGCTTACTATAAATCCTTCGACTTCGCTCAGGATTAATTTCTTGACAGAACTTGACCTTACTGATAAAATTTAGGTTTAGCGTGCCAAAAACCGAAGAAGGGGAGGCCTTTTTATGAACCCCGTTAGAACCTGTTTATCTAACGGGGGATAGAGGAGGTTTTTAACGGGGTGAAGGTCACCAGGGCGGTGGGGCAAGGTTTTCGCATAACCCATAAGGGTTGGCCAGTTGTTTTTATCCTTTTTATATTTAATGCCATAATAAGATTTTTCGCAGCCCCTGCCGAGGAGATTCCACTACTTTCGCGCACCTTTGGAGAATGGGGAATCATTTGGCTTATATTTTTGATATCGATTTTGGGGTTAAGTTATCTTTTTGGGGGAGTGCTGGCTTTCGCGCGAAATGGGATAAATGGGATTAAGGAAGGCCGATACGGATTAAAAGGGTTCTTTGGAAATTGCAATAGATATTTTTTAAGGCAACTCGGATTAAATGTTATTGCTGGAGTTCCCATTTGGATTATGGTTATCCTTTCAGCAGCGCTTTTAGGCAGTGCCGTTATGATCGTGAGAGGGAGTTGGCTGGCATCGGTGGTGTTAGGGTCCGCCTCAGTGATATTGTCCTTTTTAGCGATAGCACTTTTTATTTTGTTTTCATTTTCGTGGACGATTATTGTAGCAGCGGAAGCCAAAATTTTTAAGGCAATCACAGAGAGTTTTTTGTTCGTCGGAAAAAGATTTATAAAAGTGATTGGACTGCTATTCCTACTTTGCGCGATCGCCTTAGCGATATTTTTGGTGGTGGGCGTGATTTATGCGCTTTTGAATTATGTATTAGGCAGGATAGGGATTACTAATTTAGAGAGGATTTTGACCGAACTTTTAGGATGCATTTTATATGCATATTTTGGATTGCTTTCGGCATCCTCATTTATGGCGTATTATTTGAATAATAATCAAACACCGGAACAGATAGGCGCAGCGTAGAACTATGAAAGATTTTGTTGAAATAGTCTGGCATGGAAGGGGCGGGCAGGGCGCTGTTACCGCATCGCGGCTTCAGGCTGCGGCGTCCCTTCGCGAAGGGAAAAACATTCAGGCGTTTCCCGAATTCGGCGCAGAGCGAACAGGAGCACCTGTAAGAAGTTTTACGAGGATAAGCACCAGCCCAATTACGATACACTGCGCAATAACTGTACCTGATTGCGTTGTTGTATTAGACCCCACTCTTTTAGATACGGTTGATATTTCAGAGGGGCTAAAGCCCGATTCCGTCGTTGTCATAAATACATCGCATTCCCCAAAAGAACTAAGAGATAAAATCGGATTAAACGGCGGCGTAGTCTTTACCGTTGATGCGACGACGATCTCGGTCGAAAAATTGGGGCGCAATATCCCAAATATGCCGATGGTTGCAGCGATGATTAAGGCGACAGGAATTATAAAATTGGAAAATCTAATCGAGACGTTTAAGGAAAATTTCGCGAGAAAACTTACGCCTGAGATTATAAAGGGCAACATCGAAGCGATTGAGCAAGCGTATAAAGAGGTAAAGGCAGAGTAAGATGGTTGCGAAAGAGAAGAAACGCCAGCCCGGCTGGAAGGAAATTCCGATTGGCGGAGTAAATCCCGAGGCAGGCAGCGCCGTAAAATATAATAGCGGAAGCTGGAGGACATTTAAGCCGGTCTGGTTTAAGGATAAATGTATCCAGTGCTATCTTTGCTGGATTAATTGCCCTGATTCGAGCATTTTAATCAAGGATGGAAAGGTCGCGGGCGTTGATTACGAGCACTGCAAGGGTTGCGGCATCTGCGCCGCGGTCTGTCCACCAAAGGCAGAAGCCTTCAAAATGGTAAAAGAGGAAAAATGAACCAGGGACGGTTCTGAAACTAATCTAAAGAAGTGTCCCAAAATAGAAAATGAGCAAGAAAGTTTTAGCGCTTACAGGTAATGATGCAGCCGCTTATGCGATGAAGCAGATAAATCCCGATGTGGTCGCGGCGTACCCGATTACGCCGCAGACTTCGCTGATGGAGAAATTCGCGCAATACGTTGCCGACGGAGTAATTGATACCGAGATGGTATTAGTTGAATCCGAGCATTCGGCGATGTCAGCGTCGGTCGGCGCATCTGCCGCAGGGGCGCGCGCAATAACTGCAACTTCATCACAGGGCTTGGCGTTGATGTGGGAGATTTGTTATATCGCCGCCGGTTATCGTTTGCCTATCGTGATGCCAGTTGTAAACCGCGCATTATCAGGTCCGATTAATATTCACTGCGACCACTCGGATGCGATGGGGGCGCGCGATTCGGGCTGGCTTCAACTCTGGTCGGAAAATGCGCAGGAAGTTTACGATAATATGATTCAGGCGGTAAGGATTGCGGAAGACGAGGATGTGCTTTTGCCTGTGATGGTGAATTACGACGGATTTATTATAAGCCATGCCGTCGAAAATATAAACGTTTATGACGATGCGAATGTGAAAAGATTCGTCGGGGAATATAAGCCAAAATATACTCTGCTCGATTCAAAAAATCCAGCTACATTCGGCACGTTCGATTTAACCGACTATTATTTCGAGCATAGGCGGCAGGAAGCCGAAGGGATGCGAAACGCTGTGAAGGTTATTCCGAAGATTGCAAAGGAATTCGCAAAAGTTTTTGGGCGCGAATATGGATTTTTAGAGGGTTATAAGTTAAACGATGCAGAGGTTGCAATAGTCGCGTTGGGCTCAACTGTTGGAACCGCGCGCGCAGTCGTCGATTCGCTGCGCGCAAAAAATATAAAAGCGGGAATTTTAAAGCTCCGCGTATTCAGGCCATTTCCTGAGGAGGAGATTTTATCTTCGTTGAAGCACTTAAAGGCGATTGCGGTTTTAGACCGGGCCGATGCATTAAATGCAATCGGCGGCCCATTATATAATGAAATCCGCGCCGCGCTTTATAATAAATCGAGCATTTCAGTCGTAAATTATATCTATGGACTCGGCGGCCGCGACATCGGCCTCGACGATATAAATCGCGTCTATTCTGAGGCGTTGGAAATTGCAAAGACAGGAAAAGTTAAAGAAAAAGTCGCATATTTAGGCGTGAGGGAATGAATTGAAGGGTCTGTCCCCGAAAGGGACTGGCCCTAAATGAGCCACAAAAATGGCAAACTTACGTGAACTTGCAAAAAAAGAAGAAGTTTTAACAGGCGGACACAGGCTCTGCGCGGGCTGTGGCGCGCCGATTATCATTCGCCAGATGAGCTTGGCTCAGGATATTCCGCTTGTCGTCGGATGTGCAACCGGCTGCGTCGAAGTCTCGACAACAATCCATCCTTATACTGCTTGGAAATGTTCCTATATCCATTGTGCATTCGAGAACGTCGCCGCGACAGTATCAGGTGCAGAAGCCGCATATAAATCTTTAAAGCGACGCGGAAAGATAAAGGAGGAATTTAGATTTGTCGCGATAGGCGGTGACGGCGGAACCTATGACATCGGCCTTCAATCCTTATCGGGGATGTTAGAACGCGGCCATCGCGTGCTCTATCTTTGCTACAATAATGAGGCATATATGAATACAGGGATACAGCGCTCTAGTGCGACGCCGAAAGGCGCACAGACTACGACGGCACCCGTCGGTGATGTGCAAGTAGGAAAAAAAGAATATCCGAAGGATTTAACTTCAATCGTCGTCGCGCATAGAATCCCATACGTCGCGCAGGGATCACCGAGCCATTGGAACGATTTAATTACCAAATCCCAAAAAGCGCTATCGGTTGATGGACCATCATTTTTAAATGTGATTTCTCCCTGTCCGTTGGGCTGGATGCACGCGTCTGATAAGACGATTGAAATTGCAAAACTTGCGGTTGATACTTGCTTCTGGCCGTTGTTCGAAGTCGAAAACGGCACCACTTGGAAATTAAATTATAAACCCGCGGCCAAAAAACCAGTTATCGAATATCTTAAAACTCAGGGCCGCTTCCGCCATCTTTTGCGTCCTGAAAATAAATCTCTTGTTGATGAGATTCAAAAGAGAGTCGACGAAGATTGGGCTGCGTTGCTCAAAAAATGTAGCGAGCAGGCCTAATTTAATTAAATCCTTCGCTTGAAATTTCCGTTGTTTTGTTCTATATTAAATTAAATATTCCGCTCCCCTGTAGCTCAGTTGGTAGAGCAGCGGGCTGT
>CAZUZR010000061.1:0-6575 GCA_964625025.1 uncultured Planctomycetia bacterium
AAGGAACCTATTGCCTTTAGCGGCTGGTTACTTCCTGCGCCTACAGGAGGAGGATTTTTTACACCACTTAACTCGAGGACATTTAATGCATTTTTGGTAGTCCCTCTTAAATCTACGTTGCCGAAGGTTGTTGTAATGGCTTTTACATTTAGTTCATTCAAGGCTAACGCAAGAAGGATGGCTAACGAATCGTCAATTCCAGGGTCACAATCTAATATTACGTTGGTTACTTCTTTTGCCCTCCCTTTGGCGAGGTTTTAATTTCTAAATCTTCCGGCGAAGTACTAGTGATAACCCGATACACCCACGGCGCGAGGCTTTGAATATGTGGGCCTGTCAAGGAACGCTCTTCAATAGATTTTGTAAAATAGTCTATTTGAAGGATTCCTAAAAACATAAATAAGAGACTTAAAAGTATAATGCCACGAAATAGGCCTGATATAAATCCACCCCACTTGTCAACTTTATCGGCAAATGTTAGTTTAACAACTTTTGACAAAATAAGTCCAACATATTTTAAAGTTATTAAAGAGGCAAAAATTAGTATTAAAAAAGATATTCCATCAGCTAATTCTGTGGGAAGGGCAATTTTGGAAGTTAACCACGCTCCAAGGTCTGAATAAAACTTTATTGCACAGTAAAGGCCCACTACAATGCCGACTAACTTAAAGAACTCTACCGAAAGGCCTGTCCGTGCTCCTATGTAACTTGTTCTAATTAAAAGAATTACAACAAAAATGTCAACCCAATTGATTTGGTGAAAAACTTCCGACAAGCCGCTTGTCTCCTAATTTTTGGTGTAAGTATACCATATACATAGGGTTTTGTCAACCCCGCACCTTCCTACTGCAAAGAGTCTCTACGATGTAAGAAGGTGCGGCGTCAAGGCAAGGGAAAACTACTTCTTCAATATTTCCCTGAATTTTTGTGTTAAGGCTGGGATGATTTCGTATAGGTCGCCAATAATGCCATAAGTTGCAACGGAGAATATCGGTGCGTGGGGGTCTTTATTTATTGCGACGATGATGTCGGAAGAAGACATTCCAGCCAGATGTTGAATTTGGCCTGAGATACCACACGCAAAATAGATCTTTGGGCAAACAGTCTTTCCAGTCTGCCCTACTTGATGCGAATATGGAATCCAACCGGCATCCACTACTGAACGCGATGCGCCAACCGCACCACCTAAAACCTTCGCAAGTTCCTCGATGGCCTTAAATCCCTCTGGCTTGCCCAAGCCCCTTCCGCCTGACACGATTATATCCGCTTCAGCTAAATTTACAGTCTCGGATATCTCCTCAACGATATCGATTAACTTCGCGCGCGATTCATAAAGGGCCTCTTCGTAGCCTCTCTTTATAACTTGGCCTTTTCTTGAGTTATCGACTTGCGCCTCTTTAAAAACCTTGTGGCGAACGGTCGCCATCTGCGGTCTGTAATTTGCGCAGAGGATAGTCGCCATAATATTTCCGCCGAATGCGGGACGCGTCTGGAGCAATAGGCGCTTCTCTTTATCGATGCTTAATTTTGTGCAATCTGCTGTTAAACCAGTATACACTTTAACTGCGATGCGGGATACCAATGACCTTCCGATTGAAGTTGCGCCACATAGAAAAATCTCCGGCTTAAATTCTTTTACTAATTCTACAATTACACTTGTGTATGGCTCATCCTGATAATTTTTTAACTTTGGATGTTCCACTAAATAAACTACGTCTGCGCCACGCCAAATCAACTCCTGCGCCTTCGCTTCCATCGCATCGCCCAACAAGACGCAGGCGAGTTCAACCCCTAATTCATCCGCAAGCCTTCTGCCCTCACCCAATAATTCATAAACCACGCTTTGGATTACGCCCTTCTTCTGCTCGCCGAAGACCCAGACGCCTTTATAATCCTCAATCGCAGCCTTTGCCTCTTCGCCCTTCTCAAATCTTATCGCCTCAAATTTACAGGCTGCAACGCACGCACCGCAAAGCGTGCATTTGTCATAATCTATAACCGCGATTTTATCTACCATCCGGATTGCGTCGTAAGGGCAGGCGCATACGCAAAGCGTGCATCCTGTACATCTATCACGCAATATCTCTATGGCTCTCTGTTTCGATTCCTTTTCTAAAGACATCTATTTCTTACTCTACTCCTATCGCTACGTCTTTGAGCGCTTCAACGAGTTTGTTTACAACCTCTTCAGTTGTGCCCTGTAAAGTTTGCCCTCCCGCCCTTTTGGGTGGCGCAAAAATTTTATCGACGACGGTCGGCGAACCCTTTAAGCCAATCTTATTGGAATCGACATTTATATCCTTGCTTGTGTATTTTGTTATCTGCGCCTGTTTTGCGCGAATCTTTCCTTTTAAGGATGGAAGGCGCGGGATATTTATCTCTTTAACCACAGTAACCAAACACGGAAGCGGCGTCTCAATAACTTCGTATCCTTCTTCCGTCATTCGCTCAAATCTTGCAAGCCCATCTTTTATCTCTTCGGTCTTCTTTACATATGTAACTTGCGGGATATCCAATTGCGCTGCAATGCCAGGGCCTACCTGCGCGGTGTCGCCATCAATCGCCTGTTTGCCGCAGATTATTAAATCATACTTTCCTATTTTTTCAATCGCCTTTGCCAACGTATAACTCGTCGCCCAGGTATCAGCTCCCGCAAATGCGCGGTCGGTTATATGGACTACTTCGTCCGCACCTAAAGAGATCGCCTCGCGTAAGGCCTCCTCTGCTTGAGGCGGCCCCATCGTAACGACGGTAACCTTACCGCCCAGCCTTTCTTTTGTCCTAAGCCCCTCTTCAATCGCATACATATCGAACGGATTGATGATAGACTTTACGCCTTCGCGAATCAGCGTATTCGTCTCGGGATTTATCTTTACATCCTGCGTATCCGGGACTTGTTTTATGCAGACGATTATATTCATCGCCTAATCTGTTCTTTAATCAATTCCAACGCAATAACCGAACGCTGTATCTGATTCGTGCCTTCGTATATTTGAGTTATCTTGGCATCGCGCATATATTTTTCAATCGGATAGTCGCGCATATATCCATAGCCGCCAAATATCTGGACCGCATCCGTCGTAACCTTCATACACATATCCGATGCGAACAATTTTGACATCGCTGACTCTTTGGCAACATCTTTAGCGCCTGAATCTATCATCCTCGCCGTCGCATAGACCAATGCGCGTGCCGCTTCGATCTCCGTCGCCATATCGGCGAGCATAAATTGAACGCCTTGGAAACTCGAGATGGGCTTCCCGAATTGAGTTCGCTCGCGCGCATATTTTACTGCCAGATCCAGCGCTCCCTGTGCAATTCCAACCGCCTGAGCCGCAACGCCTGGCCGAGATTGATCGAATGTGCGCATCGCTATGATAAATCCCATACCTTCTCTCCCTAGCAAATTCTCCTGCGGAACCTTGCAATCGTTGAAGATTAATTCGCGGGTCGCAGATGCGCGGATGCCCATCTTCTTCTCCTTCTTGCCGAAGTCGAAGCCAGGCGTTCCTTTCTCGACGATAAATGCGCTAGCTCCGCGCGCGCCCTTTGTCCTATCCGTCATTGCAATAACTGTATAAACCTCTGCCTCACCGCCATTGGTAATCCACTGTTTCGTCCCGTTTAAAATATAATGATTGCCTTCTTTTTTGGCCGTGGTTTGAATTGCGCTGGCATCTGAGCCAGCCCCCGCTTCCGTTAATGCGAACGCTGCTAATTTCTTCCCGCTCGCAATATCGGGCAGATACTTTTGTTTCTGCTCTTCGCTTCCATATAAGATTATTGGATAAGTCCCTAGTGCGGTGGCTGCAAAACAGATTGCTATTCCACCGCATGCGCGCGAAAGTTCCTCGGTTACGATTGAAAGTTCCAGCGCTTTGCCGCCTAGGCCGCCATATTTCTCCTCAATATAGATTCCGCAAATGTCGGATTTAGCTAAGACCTTCATTATATCCCATGGAAATTCCTCTTTTTCATCTAACTCCGCAGCGACGGGACGTATCTTCTCCTCGGCAATCCTGCGCGCCAAATCCCGTATCATTATCTGTTCTTCAGTCAATAGATAATCCATCTCGCCTAAACTCCTTTTATTAATTTTATCGAAGGGACACCCTCCCGATTAGCACAGGGACTGTCCCTTAAATTAAGATTGGAATTTTTTGATAGCGAGGCAGGCATTGTGTCCGCCGAAACCGAAGGCGTTTGAAATTGCCACATTTACCTTTGCCTTCCTCGCTTTATTAGGGACGTAATCCAAATCGCACTCCGGATCCGGAGTTTCATAATTTATCGTTGGTGGAATTATATCCTCTTTGACCGCAAGCACGCTGGCTATGAATTCGACACCCCCTGCCGCGCCGAGCAAATGCCCGGTCATAGATTTCGTAGAACTTATCGCAATTTTGTAAGCATGCTGCCCAAAGGCTTTCTTTATAGCAAGCGTTTCAATTTTATCATTTAATTCAGTAGAAGTGCCGTGCGCATTTATATATGAAACCTCTTTAAAGCTTATGCCGCCATCTTTTAAAGCCAATCTCATACACTCGGCAGCGCCTTCGCCAGTTGGGTCTGGGGCGGTCATATGGTAAGCGTCGCCAGACATCCCATAACCTACAACCTCAGCATAAATTCTTGCGCCGCGTTTTTGCGCATGCTCTAAAGATTCCAATACTGCAATCCCACAGCCCTCGCCTATCACAAATCCATCGCGGTTTTTATCAAACGGCCTACTTGCATGCTCAGGATCATCGTTTCTCGTCGAAAGTGCCTTCAATGCGCAGAAGCCACCAACTGCTGTCTGGATAATACATGCCTCGCTTCCACCCGTTACCATCACATCGGCATCGCCGCGCTGAATTATCCTGAACGAATCCCCGATTGCGTGATTTCCAGTTGCGCAAGCGGTCGCAACACAGGAATTCGGTCCCTTTATCCCTAACGTTATTGAAATCTGACCCGGCGCCATATTAACGATGAGCATAGGAATTAAAAGCGGGGCTAATCTAGAGGGACCTTTTTCCTGCCAAACTATCGTTTGATCTTGAATCGTCTTTAAACCTCCGATACCTGAACCAGCGATTACTCCAATGCGATAAGGATCCTCCTTTGACAAATCAAGTCCTGCATCTTCGACCGCCATCTTTGCACAGCAGACCGCAAATTGGACAAAGCGCTCCATTCTTCTTAACTCTTTGGCGTTTGTTATATATTTAGATGGGTCGAAATTTCTTACTTCCGCTGCTATCTGGCAATCGAAACCGGTGGGGTCAAATTGGGTAATCCTTGCTACTATGCTTTTTCCTTCGAGGAGGGATTTCCAAAACTCATCTTTGGTATTTCCGATTGGGGTGATGGCGCCTAAGCCAGTTACTACGATTCTTCTTCTTTCCATAAATGTTCACTTTTAGGCTTTGGCGCTCGTTTTTTCTTCGATATACTTTACAGCTTGGCCGACATTCAACATCTTCTCGGCATCTTCATCTGGAATTTCGATCTTAAATTCTTCTTCCAGTGCCATAACGAGTTCTACTGTATCCAGCGAATCTGCTCCTAAATCATCGACGAATGTCGCCTCTGGTGTTATTTCCTCTAATTTTACACCTAGTTGCTCTGCTATGATAGACTTTACTTTCTCTGCAACAACTGACATTTCCTAGTTTCCTCCTTTCGACTTACGTTCGCTTTGCTCCGTAAATCGCGACCTCACTTACATAACCATTCCCCCGTCAACTAAAATTACCTGCCCCGTTATATAAGATGCTGCCTTTGAAACTAAAAAAAGAGCCATATTTGCGACGTCGCTTGCTTTTCCGAATCTATTTAAAGGGATGAGAGCGAGCATTTGGGATTTTATATCATCTGCCAGCTTTGCCGTCATATCGGTCTCTATAAAACCGGGGGCGATTGCATTTACGTTTATGTTGCGCGAAGCCAATTCTTTCGCCACGCTCTTTGTCAGACCGATAATGCCGGCTTTTGATGCGGCATAATTGGCCTGGCCGGCATTGCCCATAATCCCAATTATCGATGCGATGGAAACTATCTTGCCGTGCCTCTGCTTCATCATAACCTTTGAGACCGCCTTGGTGCAATTGAATGTGCCTTTTAGGTTTACAGCAATAACTTTGTCGAAGTCCTCCTCCTTCATCCGCACGATTAGGCTGTCTCTAGTTATGCCAGCGTTGTTTACGAGTATATCAATTTTCTGAAATTTGTCAAGGATTTTATTGACCATATCCTCAACCTGCTCGCCAATCGTCACATCGACGAGAAAAGTCTCTGTGCGACGGCCCAATCCCTCAACTTGCACTTTTGTCGCCTCAAGGGTTTCCTGATTTACATCACAAATTACTATATCCGAGCCCTCTTTTGCAAAAGTAAGCGCAATCTCTCGCCCTATTCCGCGCGCCCCGCCAGTTATTAAACTCACTTCATCTTTAAGTATCATGCCTCCTCCTTCGTTTATTATTTATTCGATTTTGAAATTTAAGTCTATGTTTGCTCCGGCTTGTGTTCCTTAAGGAAACGCTCGAAAAGTCCCAGCGTGACTTTTCTTGCTCCGCTTTAGTCCTCGC
>CAZUZR010000062.1:0-6195 GCA_964625025.1 uncultured Planctomycetia bacterium
GGGGGCAGTTCAGTTCGGTCACGGCCAAAAAGGGTGTCCCCGCGGGGAACGTCCCTTCTTTTACTTCTTTTACTTTTCGGGGACAGTCCCTGTGCTTACGCAGTGACGGATAGTTATATTGAAGATTTTAATGCTCGCCGCGCCGATGTTACAATAGATGGCGTCGATTCCTGGAGCATAAGTCAGGGCTCAACGAGCAATGCTATAGTGCAGGAGTCAGTAACACCGACGGGCACGGGAAAGAGTCTTAAAATCTCTGGTGCTACCCCAACAGTTATCGCTGGCCGACCTGCCAGTTATGGCAACGTCTCACCGACATGGGTTAAATATTTTGTGAGGGCAAGTTCGGGCTCTAAGCAGAGAAGCGTCCCAGCGAGCGGAATCGCCGCTGTCTGTTTTGATTACACAGGAAAAATTTTAGCGAACAATGGCAAGAGTTGGGTCGATACCGGACAAACTTATACCGCAGGCGAATGGTATGAGGTCATTTTAAAGTTAGATTTTAGCACTCATAGGTATGACATTTATATTTCGGCGGTTGCGGTTCCAAATATCCAATTTATCCCTGTAAAAAACAATCTTCAATTTATAGATACTTCGGTAAGTAAACTGAGCAAGTTCAGTTATTACGGCGCTTATTCCTCGTCTCAAACCGCGAATTCATACGTTGACGATGTCTCCGTCATATATATATATAGATTAGAGTTTATAACAACTCCTCAGACGATAGTTGAAGGCGGGGTTTCCGGGCCGATAATGGTGCAGTTACAAAATTCTAATGCCGAACCCCAGACCGCCATAGATGATTATACCCTTGACTTAAAATCCAATTCTTCAACGGGAAAGTTCTCCTTGGCTAAAGAACCATGGAAGGATGTAACTCAAATGGTCTTGTCGAAATATAGCCAAAGCGTAACATTTTATTACAAGGATTCAGCTGTGGGGAATCCCATCATAATAGTTTCGGAATATCCCGATAGGGGATGGCTTGACGCTCTTCAACAACAACGCATCATCCCTAAGTTGCCATATTTCGAAGTCTCCACAACCACTCCTCAGGTTGCAGGGCAGGTCTTTACTTTAACGATAACTGCTAAGGATGAAGATGGAAATATCAACCGCGCATATTCCGGCACAATAGATTTGCAAGCCAATTATGTTTCGCCATCAACGGGCACGCGACGCTTATCCGTCGAAAGCACCTCGGGCTTTTCAGAGGGAAGGCTTGAATTGCCTCTAAGTTATCTGGATGCAGGCACGATAACAATCTCTGTTTCTGACCGCGATGACCCAAGCAAGAGCGGAACTTCTGGTTCGATATACTTTTTGCCCGCTACTTTTACTGTCAGCGCTCAAGATGTCTCGCAAGTTGTGGGAGGGCTTTTTAACTTAACTGTCGAGGCGAAGAATGCACAAGGGGCATTGACTCCAAATTATATCGGCAATATGAAATTGTCGCCTGTATTTGTAAATCCAACAAGCGTAGAAGGCGCAGCCCTCTCGCCGAGCAGTATCTCCCCGGCAGATTTCGCAAATGGTAAAGCCACCGTTTCAGTTAGTTATAATCGCTGGGGTAAAATTAAGATAAAGGCCGAAGATGCAGCATATCCGACTAAATCTGGCGAGTCCTCTGAAATTAAATTTATTCCTCACGCGGTAAAAGTTATGGTATCCAATCCGCCATCTGGTAGGGATTTCTTCTACGTGGGGGAGGTCTTCTCCATTGAGATTTCAATAAACGATAGCGGAGGAAGTCCGATCCCAAATTTTACAGGGAAGGTAACGATTACAGCTGCTACGAATTTAAATCTGCCTTTGGAGTATACATTTGTGGGCACGGACCAGGGCAAACATACATTTAACATCTCAGCAAATTCTGCAGGGACTTACACAGTTATAGTTCGCGAACCTGAAAGCGGTCTTTCCGCGACGAGTTCGCAGATTGTCGTTAAAAATGCAACGCTCCAAGTCATAGACACAACTTCTCCGATTGGGACAACCGAGGTAGTCATACAACTTGTAGATGACGAAGGCAAATTGATTAGCACCGAGAGCGAACTCCAAATCTTCATAAAATTGGTAGAGGCGATAGATAATATGACCGCCTCTTCCGGCTCCACAATAACGCCTGTGCGGTTTATCAATGGTCAGGTTAGAATTCCTGTGAGCGATACTGAGTCAGAAGAGGTAGGGATAGTCCCGCAGACCGAATTGGGCTTAAAGATAAAATCAGGCAAAGTGACGTTCGGGCGAATTGCCAAAGGAGGAATTGGCACGCTATTGTGGAGGGAGATAAAAGAGAAAGAAGAGAAGAAAAGATGAGGCGAATGGGAGAGATTTTAGTTAATAAAGGAATAATAAATCAAGAGCAATTTGATAAGGCGCTAAAGGAGCAGGAAACCTCCGGCGAATTTATCGGGAGAATTTTAGTAAAAAAAGGATATGCAACAGAAGAGCAGGTGGCAAAAAGCTTAAGCGAGGAATTAGGATACGCTTACATCGACCTTTCGAAATACTCCATAGAACCAGAGGCGATTAAATTAGTCCCAGAAGATATGTGTAGTAAATATCTGGCTATCCCTATTTTCCAAGTTGGCTCCACCCTAACCGTTGCGATGGCAAATCCTCTGGATGAAAAGGCCATAGAGGAAATTCGAAAGTCAAGCGGACTTCAAGTGCGGCCCGTATTCAGCTCCCTCTCTAAAATTAAAGATAGGATAAAACAGGAATACGGTAAGGAAGCGTTGGCTCCTAAAGAACCCGCGATAGGAGCCGATTATAAAGCTGCGGCTGTATCTTTGGAGCCCCAAAAAGAAGTTGATGAACTAATTGAAGTTGCCAGCCTCGCGCCTGTGATTCAGACCGTCGATTCTATGATTACCAAAGCCGTAGAGCAGGGAGCGAGCGACATCCACTTAGAGCCAGAGCCGAAACATTTTTATTGCCGCTATCGCATAGATGGAGTTTTGAGGGATTATCCCGAACCACCGAAAAGATATGAAGCAGCGATTATCTCGAGGATAAAAATTATGGCAAATATGGATATAGCGGAGAAACGGCTTCCGCAGGATGGAAGGATCCAGACGACGGTTGCGAATAAAAATATAGATTTACGAGTCTCCACTTTTCCCACCATCAACGGCGAGAACGTCGTCATTAGAATCTTAGACCGCAGCCGAGCATTTTTAGAACTTGACCTGCTGGGGTTTTCATCCGATACCTTAAAGGCGTTTGAAGGAGTGATAACTCGGCCTTATGGGATGATTTTGGTTACCGGGCCCACTGGAAGCGGTAAGACAACTACCCTCTACGCTGCTTTAAATAAAATTAATAGGCCGGATAAGAATATTATGACATTGGAGGACCCGGTGGAATACGAAATACCGCGAATTAGGCAATCGCAGGTAAATCCTAAAGCAGGTTTGACGTTCGCTACGGGTTTGCGTTCTATGGTTCGACAGGACCCAAATATAATTATGATAGGTGAGGTTCGCGACAAGGAGACCGCTGATATCGCAATTCACGCAGCCCTCACAGGGCATCTTGTCTTTTCGACTTTGCATACGAACGATGCTGCTTCAGCTGCGACGAGGTTAATCGATATAGGCGTTGAGCCGTTCTTGGTCGCCTCTTCTGTTGCGGCTATTCTGGCGCAGAGGTTGGTGAGGACCTTATGCCCTCATTGTAAGAAAGAATACACCCCTACTAAAGAAGAGTTGGAAGTTTTAGGATTTAAGGAAATGCTAAAGGCGGATACAGCCAAGGTGGTTTTCTACAAAGAGAGCGGATGCAAGCGATGTTATGAGACCGGATATGCAGGTCGTTTAGGAATCTATGAATTGCTCATACCAAACGATGAAATTAGAGAGCTCATCAGCAAAAAAGTTTCCGCCACTTTAATAAACGATGCCGCTTGCCGAGCAGGAATGAGAACTTTAAGAGAAGATAGCGCGCTCAAGGTTAAAGAAGGCATTACTACCGTCACCGAGGTCCTGCGCGTCACAAAAGAAGCTTAGGGACGATTCTTAAGCCAAAGCGCCTGGCCGCCAACGTTCGCCAAAAAGATTGGCGAATCCGCCAACGCATTGTGGCGGACTTTTTGGCGGGAAAGGTGTCCCCAAAAAGGGACACTTCTCCGATTGGCACCAGAACCGGTTGTTTATGCTCACTAATTTTTTTCTTGACAAGGAATTTTTTTTCGATATAATTATAACTAAGTTGATTGACATAGTTAAGTATTGAAGTTTAGATGACCTCCGACAGAACCCTTTAACCAACGAAAAAAAGGAGGCTTCAGAGAGTGAAGATTTCTGCGAAATGCGATTACGCTTGCCGAGCACTATTAGAATTAACCCTACAGAACGAGACAAAAAAGCCGGTTCGGGTTAGCTGGATTGCGGAAAGACAGGATGTCCCGTTAAAATATCTGGTTCAGATTTTGAATCAACTAAAACGCGCCGGGTTGGTAGTAAGCGAAAGGGGACGCAGTGGTGGATATTACCTTGGGCGAAGTCCGGATAAAATCACGCTGGGCGAAGTTATAAGGTCAATAGAAGGGCCGCTACTTTCGATAAATTGCTTGGATGGCAATTCGCGGACGCGCTGTTCAATCAAATCCAGTTGCACTTTAAAGCAGGCATGGGATGAATTAAAAGTTGCGATGGAAAATGTTGCAGATTCAATCACGTTTAAAGATATTTGCGACAATTTGAAAAGTACCCAAAGGGTAATCTACCATATTTAAGTTATGAGTAATGAGTTATGAGAGAATGAGTGAAGGAGGAGAATGATGGAAGAAAAGTTGAAAAGAGAAGTAGAAAAGGTAAATAAAGAGTTAGAGACAAAATCTGCCGAGGAAGTCCTAAATTGGGCAATAGATAGGTTTTCCCCGAAGATCGCATTCGCCTCGAGTTTCGGCGCGGAGGACTGTGTTGTAATCGATATGATAGCGAGGATAAACCCCGTTAGAAAAAATGGTTTTTCTAACGGGGTAAATCCAAAGACAAAAATTTTTACTTTGGATACAGGGCGCCTTCCGGAAGAGACTTATGATGTTATGGAGCGTATCAGGGAGAAATATAAAATTCCTATCGAGGTCTATTTCCCTGATAGAAAAGTCGTCGAGGAACTCGAGACGAAAGAAGGGTTTTATTCCTTCCGTAACTCTATCGAGGCAAGAAAATATTGTTGTGGGATAAGAAAAATAGAACCGTTAAAAAGGGCACTCGCAGGACTCGATGCGTGGATTACAGGACTTCGTCGCAAACAGGCGGTCACGAGGGCCGAAACCGGAAAGGTCGAAATAGATGCCGCAAATAATCTGGTTAAGATAAATCCGCTGGCGGATTGGAAAGAAAAACAGGTTTGGGATTACATTAAAAAACATAACGTTCCTTATAATGCCCTTCATGATGAGAACTATCCGAGTATCGGTTGCGCCCCATGCACTCGCGCGATAAAGCCCGGTGAAGATGTAAGAACTGGCCGTTGGTGGTGGGAACTGCCTGAGCAAAGAGAATGCGGCCTGCATAAAAGATAGTTAAAGGAGACAACATATGATAAATCAAATCGCCCCACATGGGGGAGTATTAATTAATCGTTTTGTTGAAGGCGAAGAGAGGTCGAGACTGCTTTCGTCCATTTCGAAATTGAAAAAGATAGTTCTCGATGCGCGCGAGATATCCGACTTAGAATTGCTTGCGATCGGCGGCTTCAGCCCCTTAGAGGGATTTATGATAAAAGAGGATTACGAAGGAGTCTTGGATGTAATGCGCCTCTCATCAGGTATACCTTGGACCATCCCAATTACGCTTTCAGTCACAAAAGATGAGGCGAAGGATTTAAAAGGCGGAGAAGATATTGCGTTTGTTGATGAGAACGGGACTTATTTGGGAGTTTTGCATCTAAAAGAGAAATTCAATAACGATAAGGAAAAAGAGGCAGAACTCGTCTATGGGACGTTGGATAAATCTCATTCTGGCGTTCAAAAGGTATTTGAGGGCGGTGATATTTTGCTTGGAGGCAAAGTCAGTGTCTTAGTTTTGCCCAAACACGAAAGTTTCATTAAGTATTATTTGCCGCCAAAACAGACGCGCCAGATTTTTGCCGAAAGGGGATGGAAAAGGATAGCTGGCTTTCAAACGAGAAACCCAATCCATCGCGCACACGAATATTTGCAAAAATGTGCGTTGGAAA
>CAZUZR010000063.1:0-467 GCA_964625025.1 uncultured Planctomycetia bacterium
ACAATAGACGTAGAAAGTGGGGAAATCTAACAGGGATTTTTTAATTTTTTTAGGGTTGTAAGTTTGATTATCTGCGGGAATGAATTGGCGTATTAATAACACAATACGCATTTTGTTTTAGGGTTGTTTGACGGTGGGTATGCCCTGAGGTTCTGGTAACATATAAGATTTTAGTATGGTATCTCGAACGCCCATATATTTTAAAGCCTTTTAAACCTTCCAATATAATATCTTTCTCTGCGACTGCTTTCTTTGAAGTGATGGGTATGTCCTGAAAACAGACGGCGCTCTTAAAAAACTCTATTCTTTGCAATCGCAACCCATCTATGCTCATGTATCCTTTTTCGAAAATACTTCCAGCCCATCCTGTAATACTCTCGTTCGATATACTATCTCCTGCAGCAAACTTATATCTTATCTCCATCTACAAATAATTTACCTTCTGCTTGTAACTGTTTAAATGCCTC
>CAZUZR010000063.1:477-1090 GCA_964625025.1 uncultured Planctomycetia bacterium
AGCTTGTATATCTATTCTTAATTCTGTAGCTATTTCATCAAAATATCTTGTTTTGCCATCCGACAGTAAAGAAAGCATTTCTTCTTTAATCTGTTGCATAGGAATATCCCTAATTTCAATTACCTCTTCGGTTGGTTGCTGTTTTTTAAACGCTTCGAATTGTTCCTGTAAATCGCTTAATTGAAGCAATAGCTGACTTGTCAGCACAGCCTGTTTTTCTAACTGCAATTTAAGATAATTAATTTCCGAATTCTGCGCTATGCTTCTTTCTTGAAATTCTTTAATTTTGTCTTCAATTTGCTTCTGCAGCTTACCAGTAGGTTCATGCTCTGCATATTGTTCTCTTTCTTGTTTATGGTATTCAGTATCAAAAATTTCGTAAATTATACCAGGCATAATCTCACCTAATATTTTCTTTATATTCGTCCGAAATGATATCCAAGAAAATCTCTTCTATTTTATCATGATAACTTGTTAGATGTTTTTCTGTTTCATCGAAGCTGATTTCTTTTAAACTGAATAAATCAAAATCCAATATAATGAATTCTTTTCCTTTATCATTAACTCCATTAATGCTAACCTGAATCCCACTGGTTTGTTTTTCTAACTCAAT
>CAZUZR010000063.1:1100-1499 GCA_964625025.1 uncultured Planctomycetia bacterium
AAAAAAGCCGTCTGGAAAAACTCTAATTTGTTTTTATTTAAAGAGTCTGGTAAATAAAAATTAAATTTAAGGTATTTAGCTAAATCTATTTTATTGTCTTTTCTCTCAACAGAAATGCGGTTTGTATATCTAAGACCCAGCCGTTTTATGTTACTAATGCTCTGGTATTTATCATGAAATATTTTTATAAGCCTAACGCATTCTTCTTTAAAAGCCCCAAATTTTATGTATTTATTTGTGCTAATAGACAGGGACTCTTCGCTACAGGTTATTAACTTACTTTTTTCGCTATTCCAATACTGAGTAGGCTGCTCAAATGGATGCTTGTCAAATGTAATGTTAGGAAAAAATACATCTGGATACGATTCTTTAATCTCATTATAAAAATCGTCTCTTTTG
>CAZUZR010000063.1:1509-6121 GCA_964625025.1 uncultured Planctomycetia bacterium
CGATAAATTTGGTAAGAATCTTATCTCGAATATTACTTCAGTAAGGGGGGCTTTATTGAACACTTCTCCTTTTGCCATTATAGAAGTATTATAATGTCTTTTCGGATACTATGCAAGAAAAATCCTATTGTTGCAATAGTTAGTTTATACAATTCCAATTAGCTCAAACTCAACTCCTTTGACTTCAAGACCCAACGCTCTAAAATTATGGAAACATGCCTGCATCTTCGGAATGCACGATGTAGGTTAATGTGTATGATGTAAAAAAACTAATTCGAGTTCAGAAACATTATGCTTTCTATAATCTTTATATGGCGGTTTGATAACCACTTCCATTTCAAAAATGATAAGGGATTTAAGACAGGGTGGCGACTAATTCAAATTCGTATGTTGCATTGCGTTCACAACATAAGGGAAATATAACCGTCTGGTGTCCAAATAGTGTCCATCATAGATATCAATTGTCATACATTAGCACTCGCTTCCACTAATAAAAAATCTCCATAACTTATTTACAGAGTATACAGTTATAATAATTTCAACGAGTTACGAAAACTATTCGGGTCGCATCCGTAGACTGGTGCTCTATCCAATTGAGCTACGGGCGCGTCGCGACGAAAGGTAATAGCTGGTCGCTCCTTAGGAGAAAACCCTGATGGTTTTCTCCTAACGCCCTCTAATTATTAAATAGCAGAGGGCTGTTCTTATTCCTTCCGCAAAGATGTCAATATGACAGAGGGAAAACAGTCTTTTCCCTCTGTAACTGCCTTTTTCCACGCCCGTAGAGTTTACTCAGGCAAGTAAGCTATGGGCGCTTAAAAAATGTAACTAAATGATACTACTTTCGACGGGAGAAGTCAATTTCTACCTGTAATTACAGAACTGCAGCGCTAAAGGAAAGTCGATGTTTTTTAGATGGGCAATAACCGCCTGCAAGTCGTCTTTCTTAGGCGAAGAAACCCTTATCTCATCGCCTTCTATCTGGGTTTGAATCTTCGGGTTAAAATCCCTGATTATCTTAACTAAATCCTTTTGTTTTTCTCTCGGCATGCCGCAGGCCAATTCGACTATCTGACGTAACGTCCCTTCAAAAGCCTTCTGCGGCTCATTATATTTGAGCGCCTTAAGCGATATATTCCGTTTGACCATTTTTGTATCCAAAATATCTCTTAAAGAGCGCAATTTAAAATCATCATCGGCGACCAATGTTATCTTCTTCTCTGCGCGGTTATAATCGATTGAGGATTTGCTGTTCTTAAAATCGTATCTTTGGAACAATTCCTTCTTCGCCTGATTAACCGCGTTATCGACTTCCTGCAAATCTACGTCGGAAACGATATCAAAAGAAAAGTTTGTTGCCATTTATCTTACTCCTTATTTTTGTCTCTACCGGCGCGTTTGCGAGCCAGCGAATCCAGTATCTTTTTACGCAGACGTATATTTTTTGGAGTCACTTCAACGAGTTCATCGGAGCCGATGTATTCAATCGCTAGTTCAAGCGTCATCTCTTTCGGCGGTGTTAAAACAACCGCAATATCCGATGTCGAAGACCTGATATTTGTGAGTTTCTTCGTCTTGCAAGGGCTTAAGACCATATCCTCCCCTTTGGGGTTCTCCCCTACAATCATTCCCGAATACACCTCAACGTTCGGCCCGATGAATAAATCGCCGCGCAGTTGAGCGTTAGCCAAAGCGTAAGAAGTTGAAACGCCCGATTCCATCGAAACCAACGAACCGCGCGGGGCCATATCAAAGCTCTCATCCTCAACCGGCTTATATTCATCAAATACGTGAGTTAAGACGGCGTTGCCTCGCGTCTTTGTCATTAAAGCTCCTTTAAGGCCGATTATGCCGCGGGTAGGAATCTGATACTCGAGATGAAGCGAACCTGTTGCGCTTTGGGAGACATGCTTAAGTTTCCCCTTCCTGCGGCCTATCTCTTCTATTACCGCGCCCTGATACTCTGCAGGAACTTCCACCGTTAGAAATTCAAAGGGTTCAAGTTTTACTCCGTCTTTTTCATGGAAAATTACTTCGGGCTGCGAAACCTGAAGTTCAAAACCTTCGCGGCGCATCTGTTCGATCAATATAGCTAAGTGAAGTTCCCCCCTTCCCGATACAAGAAAAGTATCGGCGCTGTCCGTTTCGCTTACACGAAGCGAAACGTTCGTCTCGACCTCTTTAAATAACCTGTCGCGAATTGCGCGCGAAGTAACGTATTTACCATCCCTCCCTGAGAAGGGGCTGGTATTTACTCCGAAAGTCATCTGAACCGTCGGCTCGTCTATCTCAGGCGGAGTAAGCGGTGTGGGGTCGTTCGGATCGGTAATCGTATCGCCTATGCCGATGTCCTCAAATCCTGCGACTGCTACAATCTCGCCGGCACCAGCGCTCTCCTTCTCTATTCGCTCAAGTCCTTCGTAGGTCAAAATAGCCGTTATCTTAGAAGTAATTTGACTTTTATCTTTACGAACCAACGCAACAGATTGGCCTATATTTATCGAGCCGCCCGTAATCTTTCCTATCCCCATCATGCCTTTATAATAATCTCCCAAAAGCGCGAGGACTAATATTTGTAAAGGCGCATCCGGATCTACGCTCGGCGGATCTGTCTTTTTAAGAATAGCGTCGAGGAGCGGAAATATATTATTCGAAGGATTTTTCATATCCAGGGTTGCAGTGCCTTTTATAGCGGAAGTGTAAACAATCGGAAAATCCAATTGTTTGTCGTTGGCGTTCAACTCAACGAAAAGATCGAAGGTTCGGTTTACTACTTCATTGATTTGAGCATCGGCTAAGTCCACTTTATTAACCACCACGATAGCCTTATGGCCTAACTCCAAAGCTTTTCTCAGCACAAAGCGCGTCTGAGGCATTGGGCCATCTTTTGCGTCCACGAGAAGCAGAACCCCGTCAACCATTCGAAGAATCCTCTCGACCTCGCCGCCGAAATCAGCGTGACCCGGCGTATCAACGATGTTTATTTTTGTATCCTTATAGATAACGCTCGCGTTTTTGGCGCGTATGGTTATTCCGCGCTCACGCTCTAAATCCATGGAATCCATAATGCACTCGCCCATCTCTTCGATATTGCGGTGGACGCGCGTCTGTCTTAGGATGGCATCTACAAGCGTGGTCTTGCCATGATCGACGTGAGCAATTATGGCTATATTTCTGATGTTATTTTGTTTTATCATTTATCTTTGATTTTGAAGGCGGGGCTACTCGAAGATAAGCTTTCCGGCCAAAATAACTCCTATGCCAAGCGATATCAAAATAAATTGCTGAATCGAACGGCGCAATGTTCTGTCTTTGTTTAATTCAGGCATTAAGTCGGTGCAAGCGATGTAGATAAATCCCCCTGCCGCGACGCTAATCATCAAAGGCGTAACGCCCTTTACCTGATTTAAAAAGAAATACGCTAAAATTGCGCCCAAAAATGATGTCAGCGCTGTGACAAAATTATATGCCAAGGCTTTAGCCCTGCTAAATCCTCCGTAAACAAGCACTCCGAAATCGCCCAGTTCCTGCGGTATCTCGTGCAACACTATCGCGATACTTGTAATCAATCCGACTGACGTGCTTGTTAAAAAAGCTGAAGCTATTATAACACCGTCTAAAAAATTATGAATGCCGTCGCCCACCAAATTAAGATATGTAAATTGATGCACGTCGCATTCACCTTCGTGGCAGTGATACCAGTACAAAAATTTCTCCAACAGGAAAAACAACATTATTCCGAATAAGACGCTGCCGAATATCCGCAGGTCACTTGCGTCGCCTACTGCTTCAGGAAGCAAATCCAAAAATGCCGCGCCTAAAAGCGAGCCGGCCGCGAAACTGACCAACACGAAGAAGACTTTGTCTAACGACTTGCTCTTGAATAGAAATGTCACTATTCCTATGAGCGATATCACGCTTACCACAAACACGCTTCCGAGTATAAATATTAATGGGTGCATTTCGCAACTCTCCGTCGGAGAATATATTACGGTATAACCGCTATATTGTCAATGAATCAGCGATTCCGATATATATCGGTTCTGAAACGATTCGTCTTTCTAAGCTATAACTTTGTAAACTTTGTCGTGAGGGTGCACTTTTTGTGTAACCTTTAAACCTATTGTGTTTCCTGCCTTAGCTTCAGCGACATCTGCGTGTTCAACCTGCATAGATTCGACGGGTTGAGTAAAATCGGAAGTATGCCCTTTAATATGGATTGTCTCGCCTACTTTCAGGGCATCCTGAAGCTCAACAAGGCCAACACTAAGGTGTCCGTAATAGTGAGTAATTGTACCTATCTCTTTCTCTTCCATATCTTCCTCCTTTCTTTTCCTGTTTTTTATTTTAAAAGAGCGCCGTTTAATTTTTTCGTCGGAAAAGCCCTATTATTTAGTCGCCGAAGGCGACCGACTTTCTAATTGGCGGTGTTCTTGCGACGAAATCAGAATGTTTTACCGCCATAGCTTTACGCTAAACTCGTAATCTATCGCGTGCGTTTATCGCACCATTCGAACTATTTTTCAACGCACCAATTTATTTATCAATAAGCACTGTGCCTTGTTGCGCTGCCGTATCTCCCGAATAGTTTTTAATATCCAGGAAAGCCGGT
>CAZUZR010000064.1:0-2749 GCA_964625025.1 uncultured Planctomycetia bacterium
GCGGGGGATTGCAGGAAGAGGTTATTCCATCAGATGGTAAATGCCTGCGGCGAAGGAGCGACCGCCGCATATAGCGCCCAAAAATATATAGAAGGTTTAAAGGGTTAGCGCTTTAAGTTAGCATAGGCTATTTTGAACAGCAACGATTTTTTATAAGAGTCCAGATACCGATTAAGCCATCGCGAAAACGAATCTTTTTACCTTCCCTGAAGGACCTTGGGTAATAATGGATAGGCACCTCTTTTATCGCAAGGCCCCTCTGAAGGATTGCGGTGGTTATTTCCGCTTCAAATTCAAAACCTGAACTCGTAAGGGCGATGGATTTTATTACCGAGGAACGAAAGAGCTTATAACAGGTATAGACATCGGTTAATTGCGACCCGAAAAGTAGATTTACCAAAGCAGTTAAGAACTTCACTCCTAATGCGTAATGGAAGTAGCCCCTTCTTTCAGGGGCGATGTTTCGCGAACCATAAACAACCATCGTCTTGGGATTATCCAGTTCTTTTAAAAGGCGAGGCCAATCCGCTGGGTCATATTCTAAATCCGCATCTTGAATAATCACCGCCTCACCACTTACGGCTGTTAAGCCCGTGCGGATAGCTGCGCCTTTACCACGATTGGCGTTATGCTTCAATAATGTGATGCTTCCAAGGAATGGTTTAATGCCCTCGAAGGTTTTATCGGTTGAACAGTCATCGACCACAATAATCTCTTTTCCCCAGCCGTTTAATTTTTGTTCAAGAACTCGCACGATGACTTGATGGATCGTCTTCTCTTCATTAAATGCCGGAATGATTATGGAAAGTATTTTATTCAATTGTGAACATCTTTACTTAATCCGCCTAAGCTTTGCGCTTTTTTGTTTTAAGGATTTGTAATACGCTTCGCTATGATAATGCCAAAGCCCTGGCCGCTGAAGGGTTGATTCCCAATTATATATATCGGAGCATAGTTACTTTTGACCCAAGAAGATATTTTTACTGCATAATCTAAACCAAAATAACGATAACCCCATTCCGATACATCCCTATCGACTAAAATAACATAATCCGGCGAACATCTGTTCAAAGCATCTACAATTTGCTCTTCTTTAAACATGATTAAGTCCCCGTGCAAAAAGCTCGTATAAGCAGAAGGATTTCGGCGCCTAGATAAATAGTTTAACATAATCCCCTCCGGAATCACGACGAAATTCTCATTCGGCCCAATGAATTCCTCAATCTTTTCTAAGGCGAGCTTAAAGCCCTGCCCAACCGCTGATATTTGTTCTCCCCACGTTAATATCTTATCCCCACCAGAGCCAAGGGCAAATGTCTTTAGTTTATATATCTGTCTGCTTAAGTTGATGTGGAATGCCAGGGCTATACATATTAGCATTACTGAAAGCGCACGAATAAAGGCAACGTTGCCAAACATCTTACCGATAAAATATGGCACGTAATAAAGCAATGCCATTACGGCCAATAGGGTAGCTGGCATCGCTAAAGCGAAACCATAATGATAGACATGAACGTTTAAAATCATCTTAAATAGAAGGACGAATCCGAAAATTGTAAAAAGGAACACCGGAAACAAAGAGATAAATTCACGCCGGCTCTTCCTAAGGCGCCAGAGAGCAATAAACTGGTAAACCCCTAAAACCAGCATCGCTAAAGGAAGCGCTCTGCTCATCTCCATCCAGTGGACCCATGGAATCCGAATAACTAGAAAGAGCGTAGAGGCAGTTGCGAACCCAAAGGCTAAGGTTATGCCGATGCGCCGATACTTATCAGGGATTACCTTAATTACGTAGCTTAGAATCCCTAAGATAAGTAATATTAATAGATACCAACCCGCGGTTATGAATAGCTTCGTTAAGTTCAACAACGGCGCATCCAAACCCGAGACTCTGCGGTAGAAGAGATTCGAATTCACAGAGGCTGTAAATAGCTGTTTAATTTGCATAGCGATGGCCGATAGCGCATCTTGGACAGGCATATGGCGGGATAGATATCCGACGAAAACTATAATCGGCAACGCGAATCCCAGACACAAGGCTCCAACTCGCTTGAAGCCCTGTGTTGGACTCAACCTATCGGTGAAGATGACAAGGAGCAGGCCAATAGCGACTGCCGATAAAATCGCCAGAAAAACCTCTAACTTTGTCAGGTAAACCAAACCCACGAATATCCCGATAATGCCCAACAATAGGTTGTTACGTCGCTTCAAATAAGCCCAAAAGAGATATATCGAAAAAAGGGATAACGAAAGGCCATGCGTCAGTGCGTATGAATACGGAGTAACGTAGTTATAGTTGCCTACCCCGACGTATTGAGAAAATGCAAAGGCTGATAAAAATGTCGCCCCGGTTGCCGTAGCGACGAGCGAATCAGTTGCCTCAAGGAAGATGCGATAGATAAGATATGTCAGGGCGGCAATCAGCACTATGTTAAATATGGCAAGGGTCATTAAGCGGGCGCCAAAGGCCTTAAAGAGCAACGAATTCAGGTATGGTGAAAAAGGGCCGTAGAAATGTATTGCGATATCTTTGTAAAGTACGCATCCTTTTTCTAACTGCCATGGGACATACAATTCCCTTCCAAAATCAATCAATATATCGGGCCACTTCAGCCAACTTAAAGCCGCCATCACGACACCAATAACCAATAAAATGAAAGGGCCTATAAAGGTTTTGAATAGATTTCCATAAGAGGCACCGATTTTCATATTTTACCCCGCACCATAAGAAAACCCCGCACCATAAGAA
>CAZUZR010000064.1:2849-4420 GCA_964625025.1 uncultured Planctomycetia bacterium
ACCCCGCACCATAAGAAAACCCCGCACCATAAGAAGGGCGGGGGTTACTCTTTCTTTATTACGCTAAAGCGCTCTTTTGGAATCTCATATTTTTCAATAATAGAGCGGTTGAGGGTATTTTTCTTCAAAATAATAATGCAGTTGTCGTCAACGTACACCACAGCCCATAGGGGATCGAATACGCGGCGGATTAAAAAATCTTGTCCCCAGGGAGTCATATCATGGCGGGCGAAGAAGATGACGTTAAAATTATACCGAACGTCTTCCTCTTTCCACTTCTCTTCATTTTCCTGAAGCGCAACGTACATATCTTTAAAAAAATAGACAGGATAGGCCTCGGGCCGATTATCGGCAAAGACCCGGCCTTTAGGGTATAGGTAATAAATTAAGTAACTGCCGATATCGTAATTATTAAGGATTGGGCCCTGGATATTTGCGCTTTGGAAAAAATCGATGGCGCGGGTAGTATCCTCCTTTAAACCGATGCCAATTTTGCCTCGAGCGGACCAATATGGTGGGCTAATTAAAAAAATGCCAAAGGAAATTAAGATAATCAAAGTAGAGGCGGTAAAATAATCTCGGGCGGCATCCGCTTCTATTCTTCTTAGGTTGCGAAAATTTAACGCAACTATTGGTAGAGCGAAATAGCCAAAGAGCGTGAAATTGCGAATTGCCATCCATCCCATAGCGCTAAAGATTAGAGATAGCATAAAATTGGCGATTGAAAAATCTCCAATTTTTGCTCTTGCTATTGTGTAAATCCAACTTAACAAAAGCAACCCATAACCTAACTTAAAATAAAGGGTGGGGGGATAACTAACGAGCTTTTCAATAAAGGGAACCGATTGATTTTCAAAGACGCGGTAGCCGTAGTTTTCAAATATCCGTAAAGGATATGTGGCGCCGGCTATGCCCGCCGGGTTTAAAAGAAGAGCCACAGCAGTTAAGATTAAGAGGATGATGAGTTCTTTTATTTGTTTCCCAGCCTCTTTATCCTTTTTGATAGCGAAGGCAATTAAGCATTCAAAAAGAAATACAGCTATAAGCATTAAACCCATAAAAAAGTAGATATGGATATTAACCCAAAGAATTTCAATTATAGGCAGTAAAAGAAGCCAACGCCAGCTTAAGTTTCTATTCACGTAATTCCAAAGCACCCAAAAAAATAAGCCGCTGAAAAAATAGCTGAAGATCTCTGGCCTGATCTCTACGCGGCTTATAAGGATCGGAATTACAACGAACGAAGTTAAGGCGGCAATCTCAAAACGAGAATATTTCCAAGCCACATGAAAGAACAGGGTGAAGGTAAGGATGCCCAAAATAATGGAAAATATAGAAAGCCCCCCAAAACCAGCGACCCTCTCAACTAAGAAAAAAATGGCGCCGCTTCCCCAGTGGTGATTTAGAAAGGGGTGATTCGGATGTGTATAAGAATAGAGATTGGTATTAGGTAGAGAGTGGTTCTGAAAGAGTAGTTGGCCATTTTTTAAATGCCGTCCAAGATCTGCTGTAAACAGGTTGATTTCCTTGGCGAGTAAAAGTCCGTAGATGGATAGAATGGATATCAGGAT
>CAZUZR010000064.1:4520-6099 GCA_964625025.1 uncultured Planctomycetia bacterium
TAAAAATAGGGTCGGAGGAGAATTTCTTTTTATTTAAGAGGGCAATATTTTTTCATCGGTTCTTGACATCGCTGTTTTAGATGAGGTATAATCATTAACCTAACTATTTAAGAAGGCGATATGGCCGATGGAATTTTACATCTAACCGACGTAATTTTCGATAAAGAAATCATCAATTCAAAATCTCCTGCCTTGGTGGATTTCTGGGCAAGTTGGTGTTATCCCTGCAAGATGATAGCCCCCATCTTAGAGGAGATAGCCAAGGATTATTCCGGGAAGATAAAGGTCGCAAAATTAGATGTGGATGAGAATATGTCTTCCGCAACCCGTTTTAATGTAATGAATATCCCCACCCTTATATTATTTAAGGACGGCAAAGAGATAGCACGAATCATCGGCGTTACCCCGAAGGAGGATATCGCTAGGAAGATAGACGAGGTACTAAAGGGGTGAATCCCGTTAGAAATATCAGCCCTAATAGGAAACATAAAATTTCTAACGGGACGAATATCGCGGTCTTCTGTTCGGGACAGGGGACAAATCTACAGGCGATAATCGATGCCGTCAAGAGTAAACGAATAAAAGCGAATTTGAGCCTAGTGGTCTGTGACGTTCCAAAGGCATACGCCATTCGGAGGGCGAAAAAAGCTCATATCGAAGTCGCAATAGTTGACCCCAAGGAATTTCCGACGACGGAAAAATTAGAGGGCGAAATAGTTCGGCATCTTAAGAGAAAGAAAATTGGCCTAATTGCCCTTGCCGGGTTTATGAGGGTACTAAGCCCTCGGTTTGTGCGAAGATATAAGAATAGGATTTTGAATATACACCCTGCGCTACTTCCTGCGTTTAGAGGGGCGCATGCGATAAAGGATGTATTAAGATACGGCGTTAAGATATCTGGCCCAACAGTACATTTTGTGACTGAGGTGGTTGATTCTGGACCGATAATCTTACAGGCGGCTTGTCCCGTCAGAGACGATGATACTGGGAAAAGCCTTTTAGCGCGCGTCCACAAATTAGAACATAAGATTTATCCAAAAGCGATTCAATTATGCGTCGAGGGAAAATTGAAAGTCGTGGGTAGCAAGGTGAAGATTTTGTTGGGGCTATTATTTATAATGTGGACCTCGGCCCTAGTTGGCGTGCCCTTAGTTTATGCCGAGGAGAAAGAGTTCATTATAAACGATGTCCATATCCCTGTCTCTATAACCTATGAGAATGGAGAGTTCCAAGACGGACCTCAAAAGTCCCTTGTAAATTATAATTATACTTATAGGCCCGACGATTCCGATTACAGGCCACTTACGAGGGAGGAATTTTCCGAGAGGAGATTAAGCCTATATTTTCAGGCCGTTTCTACAACCGCCGAATTGTTAGATTCATTATATATGCCTTTTATGGCAGAGGGGCTTTTCGAAATAATAGGCTATGGTTATAAGCTTAAAGGATATAAAGACCTAATAGAGACAAAATATAATTTGCATCTTGAAGTTGGCAAAAGCGACGCATTTATAACATACAAGAGAAGATACTGATTCGAATCTAATGTCGATAAAATTTGGCACCTCTGGTTGGCGCG
>CAZUZR010000065.1:0-6025 GCA_964625025.1 uncultured Planctomycetia bacterium
TCTCGCTCTCTCTTTAGATTAAACTGTGGAGAACCTTGCCCGCTCGAATCTTCAACGTGCGGCTCCAGACGAAAATCTTTATTTTTATACAAAATCATAACACTTTGATTTCTCTAAAATTAAGTATATATACTTGCGTAGGCTTGGGTTTTTTAGCGGGACGTACTTCAACCTAAGCGAGCACGGTGTCCCCACAGGTAGCATAAGGGACGAGCAAGGTTGAAGCCGAGTGAGATTTTCTCGCTGGGAAAATTGAACGTTCCTGCGAAAATCCAAGCCGAAGCAAGTTTAAATTTTTTTAAGTAACGTTTCAGTTGCATTCAATACATCCTCAATAGTTATCGCCTCAAGGCATTTGAAATTTATCTCGCAATTGTGAGCGAGACACTCGCTACAGCCAACGTCTTTATGGATGATGATATCATTTGGGCCAGTTGGCGCCCATCTCTTTGGCGAAAGCCCCGGGTCGGCTCTGCCGAATATAGAGATAACTGGCGTGCCAACAGCGACTGCGATATGCACTGGGCCGCTATCGTTTGAGATAAATATCTTACAACGCTTTAACAAGGCAGCGACTTCACCAAGCGAATGCTCTTCAGATAGGATTATGGGCGTATGCAACATCGCCATATGCACCTGTTTTACGGTTTCGATGTCTTGTGGACCGCCGATAATTACAACCTTAAATTTATACTTCTCTATCAACTCATCTGCCATTCTGCCAAATCTATAAGCGGACCAGCGCTTTGAAGGACAGCTGGCACCCGGATGGATTGCAACAACGCCTTCTGTTTCATTTAAGTTATTTAATATAAAAAACCTATCTATTACCTTTTTATGCTCTTCTTTAATCGGGATGTATAAAATCCTATCCTCGGCTTGAATTCCAATCGCGCGCAACACATCCAAATTATAATCTATCTCGTGTTTCTGCCCAAGGTGCTTTGAATCATTTAACCTCTTCGTCAAAAGGTTACCTAATTTCTTATTGTATCCAACGCGTTCGGGAATGCCCGCTAAAAATGGAATTAAGTTTGACCTATTTGTTGGATGCAAAATTAACGCCAGGTCGAACCTTTTCCTTCTTAACTCATTAATGAACTTCAGCGTCCCGAACCAACCTTTCTGGTCCCCATCTTTATCGTATAATATAACCTCATCTAAATATGGATTGCCATCTACTATCTCCTCGGCATATGGCCTTACCATCATCGCGATATGAGAATTAGGGAAAGAATCCCTTACCGCCTTTATGACTGGGGTGGATAAGAGCACATCGCCAATTTTATCGGTGCGAATTATGAGTATTCTTCGGTCCTTATCGCTTTCGCTCATCTTTAAGTTCTCCTTTTAATATTATCTTTGCGGCCTCGAAAACCTCATCGGCTTCTACCGCTTTCATACACTCGAGATTATATCTACAGAGCGCAATCTCACATGGAGAGCAATGAAGTTTTTTATAAATCGCAATTCCTAAGCCCTTCCTTGGCCCATAGTTCTTATAATCTGTAGGTCCAAATATCGCAACCGCAGGCGTGCCGACAGAGCCGGCAATGTGAAGCGGCGCGCTATCATTAGTTATAAGAAGGCGCGAACGTTTAATACACCATGCCAGTTCGCGCAAATTAGTTTGGCCTGAAATTGAAACCGCGTACTTACTCATACTATTGATAATCCTATCGCATATTGGGCAATCTTCGGCGTCACCCACGAATAGGATTTTAACCTTTCCGCCCGAGGCGGATCCGCCTTCGGCGGAAAATTCGTCTATCAATCTGTCGCAGACTTTAGCGAAGCCATCCTCCCTCCATCTTTTTATGTGGCTTTTGGCCCCTGGGCTTATGCAAATTACTTCATCAGAATCCGAAATGCCTTTTTTATTTAAAAGCCTTGACATATTATCTGCGTCTATCTGGCTTATCCAGATAGGATAGGAATTAGAGTCAACGCTCAACCCTAAGGCCTTTATTTTATGAAGATGTAAATCCGCTTTGTGGATTTTGTCTTTTGGAGAGCTTAAGATTGGCTTAGCCCAAAATTTAGGGGCCAAGAGAAACCCGAGCAAGCCATTCCTTAAATCAACGACCAAGTCATATCTATTGTGCCGTAAGAGAAGGAGCAATTTCAACTTCTGCGTCAGCGAAGACGCTTTATCATAAACGTACATCTTTGAAATCCTCGGGTCTGCTTCGAAAACCTCCTTCGCCCGCGGACCTACGACGACATCTATAGATGCGTATTTAAAATTCTGCCTCAACGCCCCAATCACCGGCAAGGTAAGTATGACATCGCCAATGTTGCTTAATGTTATAACTAATATGCGCTTTACATCTTTCATTTCAATAAAATATCCGCTTCTTTAATTACATCCTCGACAGTGATCGCCCTCATACACGAGTTATCTTCGCACTTTAAGTTATAGCAAGGGAGTTGGCAGCCTAGTTTTTCTAAGGCTTTATGAATTACGACATATTTCCCGTCGCCGTATGGGCCGGTAACTCTTGGATTTGTTGGCCCAAAGAGCGCTATTGTTCTTGTGCCTTGGCTTACGGCTATATGCATAGGTCCGGAATCGTTCGATATAACCAAACTGGCACGCTTTAAAATCGCGGCGAGTTGTCTTAACGTCGTCTTGCCGCAAGTTATGATCGGCTTGTGCCTCATCCTATTTGAGATGACCTCTCCTAACCCTATATCCTTATCCGCTCCGGTGATTAAAACCCGAGCATTGTAAATATCGACTAACTTATCGCCAATTTGAGCGAAATTTTCACTTGGCCAACGTTTCAAGTCCCAATTTCCACCGGGATTTAAAACTATCAAAAATTCATCCTTTTTAACTCCTTGTGATTTAAGCAATTCTTCCGCATATAGCTCATCATCTTTTCCTATGAATAATTCTAAATTTCTACTTGATGCATTAATCCCCTTGGCCCTTACGATATTTAAGAATTGCTCTACCTTATGGACATCCGCCTTAAGAGGCGTAACCTTCTTGGTGAGCAAAAAGCCCCTCTTCGGCGTATAAATTCCCACCCTCTCGCGAATCCCAGAAAGAGCGACCATCAATGTCCTGGTTAATGACCTGTGAAATAAGAATACCATATTAAAATGTCGTTTTTTTAAAGCGGAGATTAATTTCAATTTTCCCAATAAACTTTTATGAATCTCATCCTCATCGTAGATGATTAACTCGTTTAAATGAGGATTTAGCTCCAATATCTCTTTGCAACGAGGAACGACCATACAAGCGATGTGCGCTTTTGGGTAATATTGTCTAACCGCTCGAATTGCCGGCGTCGAAAATAGGACATCCCCAACCCAATTGACATTTACTATGAGGATATTATTTACCTCGTTAGAAATTTTGCTATGCTTCTTTGTGTCTGTGGCATTCCTAACGAGTTCTACTTTTTCTTCTTCCATCTGTGTGCTTTTAACCAGGTATAATAACCAGACGCTTTAACCTTAAATGCCAAAAGATTATAAGGGCCGGGTGAAACCTTTATGCGCTTTAACTCGTAGAGGTCTATCTTTACCGAGTCATCTCGCGGAAAAGTAACGCACGCGGCCTTGTATCCTGCCTCAGCAAGGATTTGTTCCGCGTCAGGATTTTTTCCGCCGAATGGAAAACAGAATGTGGTGACTGGCTTGCCGAGGACCGACTCGATAGCCCTCTTGGATAACACAATTTCATCCTTCAATCTCTCTTTTGGCAACCCAGTTAAACTTGCGTGCGTCCTCGAATGGCTACCGAATTCGATTCCCGCTCTTTCCATCTCTTCGATCTGGCTACCCTTTAAAAAATTCTCCTTCCCAATCCAATCGGAGACCAAAAATATCGTCGCAGGGAGGTTATATTCCTTTAAGACAGGAAATGCGTTCGTATAATTATTTTCGTTGCCATCGTCAAATGTGATGACCACGGTATTATGCGGTATGCGCCTGCCGCTCATTATTAAATCCGCGAGCTCATCTAACGAAATCACGTTATAATGTCTATCCCTTAGGAATTTCATCTGCTCTCTGAATTGCTCCGGCGAGACAGAAAGCTTTACCTTTGTCCACTGCTCATCGATTGAATGATACATCAATATGGGAGGGTAATATTTAGTCTCAAGGAAATACCATCCACCTATAACTAACGCTAAAAGGGCAATAAAAATTATGGCTATACCTTTAAGATTAACTCTTTTCATTAAGGACCTCTTTATATACTGCTTCAACTTGTGCGGCCATCCTATCCGCTGAGAAATTTTTAAGCGCGTATTTCCTCCCAGCTTCGCCCAATTCTCTAGCTATCTTTGAATCCCCTAAAATCCGCACAATAGCATTCTTTAATTTGGTTACATCTTTCGGCGGCACTAAGATGCCGACGTTACCGTGATCCAAAATGCTCTTAAAACCCCCTACGTCTGTAGATACAACCGCAAGGCCCATAAGCATCGCTTCAACAACTCCTAGTCCAAATCCCTCTTCGATGCTTGGCCTTGTAAATACATCCATTATACCAAGGAATTCTTTGGTATTTAATATTTCTCCGAAAAAATGGACGGCATTATCTATCCCAAATTCACGAACTCTTTTCTTGAGTTCGGTTTTCATCTTTCCATCCCCAACGATGATGAGTTGTGCATCTGGAATTTCTACTAGTAACTCCTTGAAGGCTTCAATGAGATATATATGTCCTTTCTCTGGAGCAAGCCTTGATATTATGCCGATTATAGGTCCGTTTTTTAATCCGTATCTTCTTTTAATCTCCTCCTTTTCACTGGTCGAATAATCATTGTTGAATTTAGATGTATCAACGCCATTGAATATGAGCCGAACTTTATTTTCATCCCTTCGAAAAACATCTACCAAATGGCGAAAAACAGTTTTGCTTATCGCCATAGTCCTTTTGCCCCAACACGGAAGTAACCTCCTAAAAAAACCTGGCCGATAAAAGCCGTGCCAGGTAACTACATACGGTATGCGCGTTAGCCTTGAAACAAAGTGTGCCGCAAATTGCGCTGTCCTTGTTTGCGCATGTATTATCTGTATATTCTCGTCCTTTATAAATCGACGAAGCTTAAGGATCGTTAACCAAATCTTCCAACTCACCTCAGATTTTGTATTAAGCGGCACCGTTATGCGTTCAATATCTGAAAGTAGTTCTCTATCGAGCGCTCCTCCACTTGATGCAACATAAAGGGAGTGTCCGCGATTATAAAGATAATTTGCGAGCGTTGTTGTATATTTAGCTATCCCGCCGATATTTAGATGGCTCGTCAAAAGCAGAATCCTCATTTTTATTTTGTCTTTTGAATTTTGATATTTGTCATTAACGCATTAACGGCATTTAAAACCTCTTCCACCGTTATCTCGCGCATGCATCTAATATCCGAGCAGGCTGGTTTATAGCACGGCGCGCACTTTAAATCCTTTTTTATTACAATACAATTTTTAGTCGGCGGCAAATGGCGAAGGGGATCGGTCGGCCCAAATAGTGCAATAAAGGGCGTCTTCATCGCGGCCGCTATATGCATCGGCGCGCTATCGCTAGTAATTAAACATGTAAACCTCTTTATCAGCGCGGCCAATTCAGATAAGGAAGTCTTACCAATTAAATTGATGGGCTTCGATTTTGTAAGCGAGTTCAATCTAATTCCAAGTTCCGCGTCATTTCTGCTGCCGATAAGTACCACTCGAATCTTATCCAGCGCAAGCGCGTCACAAATACGAGCGAAATTTTCTAACGGCCACCTTTTGGTAATCCAACGCAGGCTAGCGGATGGATTAATCCCGACCAAAATCTGAGCTTCCCCAACCCATTCGCCCTCGAGCGTTTCTTCAATATAACTTTCGTCGTCAGAACTAGGCCAGAGTTCTAAATGAGGGGTTGCCTTTTCTATCCCCAACATCTCAAGCACCCTAAATTGATGTTCGACGGGAGGAATAGGTAGCTTATCGTCTTTAATCCTTTTATTTAACAAGAACCATAATCTGCCCTTTTTGTATCCGAACCTCTTCGGCGCAGAACTAA
>CAZUZR010000066.1:0-5972 GCA_964625025.1 uncultured Planctomycetia bacterium
GAGACGTAACGTTCATTATCGAAAACGACGTGCACCGAATTCTTTGGATTGTTCTACGCTATCATCGTTAAAATTCCTAAATTCATCAACAGATTTCCGTCGCCATCAAAGACCACAATTTTTTCCTTGGGCCTAGTTAAAGCAAGCCCTAGTCCGATGGAAGATGCTTGACCCATTGAGCCGAGCATATAAAAATTTTTGGGGCGGTCAAGCGCACTGAAGACATCGCGCGAAATGTAACCATTAGCGCAGATTAAGAATTCATCTTTTAACAGCGGCAGGAGTTTCGATATGGCATCTCGCATATTCATCCCGTTAGAAATCCCCCATTTATTCTAAGTGTATCCTCTTTAATAAAAAGGCAATAGGGTTTGCCTTTCTCTATAAATTGATTTGCTTCTTGAAGCGATTCTTTTAGGCCCTGCCTCTCAGGGACTCCTGTAGGAATCTCAAAGGCAGTGGCGAGCTCAACGCAATGCCTGCCCATCACCAGATGCTCGGGTGCATCCTTACCGCCGAAGCCTCTGTAACTTACCAATAAAAGGACAGGAATATTATAAATCAAATTTAGGCTCGTCAATACATTAAGGGAATATCCCAATCCCGAATTCTGCATCAAAACGCAAGGTTTTTTACCTCCCAAATATGCGCCGGCTGCCAATCCTAGTGCAGTATCCTCCCTGACAGATGGAATATAGTCCTTACCCAGCGCTTCGATAATGCCCGCGAGAAGAGAGCATGGCACGCCGGTGAAAAAATTAAATCCTAATCGCTTAAGTTCAACCTTAAATTCGCCTGCATCCATTTTTATTCCTTAAAATCGCTTCGCAAAAAATTCTTGTAAATTATTGCACATATCTCGTCCTCTAAATCGCGCAGAAATTTAAGTTCCGCGTCTGCCCTCTGATATTCGTCTACGTTCATATATCTTAAAAAATCTCTTACTCCCATATCGACGATTTCATAGGGAACTGCAGGTTGCCCCATTTCGCCCAACCTTATAATCATCGCTTTCATCAGCGCCTCTGGCTTAAGCACCGCATTCCATACCTTGCTTGCCGATATGGCCTTGCGAAATGGAACTATATTTTCGGGCTTGTAGAAGTCACCTCTAAATTTCATATAATCTATCTTCGACCAGAAATCCCATTGAGCCGAACAGTAAGAGCAATTCGGCAGAAATAACTGGACAGGGTTGTTGAAGGTATCAAAAAACGTATGCGATAAAAGGCTGATTGCAGCAGACATTTTGTCGGTCGATATATTCGTAACCCTCGCATCGCCGACTACATCCCTGGCATCGTTTAAAAGTTTTAAGAAACCGGGCGTCTCTTCTCCAATGCGCTGGAAGGCGTACATCTTTTTTTCGATATTTCTCTTTTTGGCGCCATCATCGGCAGGGACTTCATTAAACTCCTTTTCCAGCAAACTTACTCTACTTGAAATAAATTGTTCTAATGCTTTAAAATCTCTCTTGCTTACCTCCGGCCTCTTGAAGAGTTCCAGAGTCACATCTAAGAAATCGGGCTGATTCTCTAATATGTGAGCGTAAACCCTATGAAAATGCGCGGGCTTCTGGTCTATTACTGGAATTACAGAATATATTGCGGCTCCCACATCTAACTTACTCGATTCGAGTAGCTTAGCTGCTAAAACCATATGTGTTCCCCAATCCATGTTAAACTCCTTTCTTTATTTAGGGGACGTTCCCCCGGGGGACACCCTTTTTGACCGAACTGAACTGCCCCCAAATGAATTTAGTAGACTACAGTGCCGCCCTGCTTCCTATTTAGTAAAGATGGGGTGGCACTTTCTGGACCGTCCCCTAAAAGAATTGCCACTTCAAAGTCTTTAAAGTGTCCCGCAAGGAACCTCCTGTAAGAACGCAAGTGGGCTCGAAACCGCAATGCACGGTGCATTCCTTGCAGCGAGGGTCGGTTCCAGTCGGCCCATATCGGCTCCAATCTGTCACATCAATAAGTTCTTTGTAAGTGGCAAAGTGTCTATCCGCCATCTGGTAGCAAGGCGAACGCCATCCGTGCGGATTGCGAGTCGGATTTGCCCAGGGCGAACATTTAAGCGAGCGCTTGCCCTGGACGAATTCAATATATAAAGGTGAATTTAAAAACTTATATCTTCTAAATTCGGGCTCTAATATTTTAAAAAGTTCGGCTGCCTCTTGTCTATTCAAAAATATTCCTTTCCCAATATGCACGTATTCGTATGCCGGCGATATCAAAAAACCATCAACGGCTAATTCGTTTAAATTTTTAAATAGGCCTTTTATTTCATATGGGTCTGTCCCTTTGTAAACGGTTGTGTTGGTACAGACAAAAAATCCCTTCGCCTTCGCGAACTTTATTGCACCTATTGCCCTTTCATATGAGCCATCGTGCCCTGTAATCGCATCGTGGGTCCTCGCTAAGCCATCGATGTGTACATTTATCATCAAATTGCCATTCGCTTTAAACCCATCTATCTTTTCTTTAAGCAACATGCCGTTCGTGCAAAGATAAATATATATCCCCTTTTTAATAAGCGAATCTACCAATTCAAATATATATGGATAAATTAACGGCTCCCCGCCGCAGATAGAAACTATTTTGGCGTCGCACTCATCCACCGCATTTATGCATTCTTTTACGCTCAAAATTTTATCGAGGTCTTGGCCATATTCTCGAATGCGGCCGCAACCTTCGCAGGCTAGATTACATTTAAATGTGGGCTCGAGCATTAAGACCAACGCGAAACGTTCGTTGCCCTTAAGTCTATTCGAGATAATATGTCGGGCTAATTTTGTCGTTAAACCTAAATTAAATCGCATCTGTTACCCAATTTGAGCCTTTTTCGAGTTCATACCGCATTTCCCTGCTACGTAGCAACGCCTCGCAGTAAGGAGGTGCGGGATTCATTGTGAGCCTTTGCGTATTCAGAGATGGCGAGCAAAGGAAAATAGACTGGGTAGAGCTCATATCGCAAATAGCAGACTTTTGGAAAGCCCGTGCCAGTAAAATCTAACTCTCGCCAGCTGCCATCTTCTTGCTGAGTCTCGATTAGATATTCTATGCCGCGCTTTACTTCATCGCTATCATAATCGCCGCAGGCAAAGAGCGCCAAAAGCGCCCACGCCGTCTGGGATGCCGTCGAAGGCCCCCTGCCTTTTTGTGAAGGGTCTTCATAAGTTAAAGCTGTCTCGCCCCATCCACCGTCTATATTCTGAACCCTTCGTATCCATCTCGAAGCCAAATCCAATCTATCCCTGCACAATTCCTTAACCGAAAAAGATAAGCCGCGACAGGCTAATGACGTTCCATAGATATAATTTATCCCCCATCTGCCATACCATGTTCCATCCGGAAGTTGATGTGCCTTTAAAAAATCGACGGCGTTTTTTAAATGCGGCTCATCAATCTTAAATCCCAATCTACCCAGAAGTTCGCAAATCCTGCCAGCGATATCAGGACAGGTTGGGTCGAGCATCGCATTATGGTCGGCAAACGGTATTTGATTCAAGTACTTCTTATTATTGTCCTTATCGAACGAGCTAAATCCTCCGTCGGAGGATTGCATCTTAAGCATCCAATCCAAACCGCGCTCGTGCTCCCATTTCTTCTTCGGCTCATCTTCTCCCATATCTATATGCATCAATGCCAAAAGGACCTGCGCTGTATCATCTATATCAGGATAAAATTCATTTTCAAATTCAAAATACCATCCGCCTGGCTCTGCATCTTTCGCTTTAACTACCCAGTCGCCGTATTCCCTGACCTGTTTCGAAAGTAGCCATTTGCCGGCTTTAATTAATGCCTCATGATTTCGGGGTAAACCAGATATCGCCAATGAGTAGACGGCCAATGCGGTATCCCAAACTGGCGAGGTGCAGGGTTGCATCTCATATTTGGCGCCCTCATTTAGTAGCAATTTTTTAATCTCTTCAACGCAAGACTTCATAAGCGGATGGTCGTTCTTATATCTAAGACAGCTCAACGCGTAGATGCAGTTAATCATCGACGGAAATATCGCGCCTAATCCCGTGCTTTTGTCCAACCGCTCTATCATCCAACTGGATGCCTTTCTTAGAGCCAGCCGCCTAAGCGGCCGAACCCTAAATTTATAAAGTAACTTAACTACGCGGTCAAATAACAGGAAAAAATTTCTCCAACTGAAAATCGTCCTGTCCCATTTAAGGCGCAAATTTTTCATTCTGCAGCCATTCACATAAAGTTCATCAATGCTTAAATCCGCTTCAAGTGGGCACACCGGCTTAAATGCCCATACTATGGAAAGCGGGATAATAATAGTCCTCGACCAAGCGCTTAGTTCGTAAATATTAAACGAAAGCCACGATGGAAAAAGTATGAGCTCAGGAGGAATCGCTGGCGCAGCGTCCCAATTCCCTAGCCCAAACATCGCCAAATAAAATCTATTGTAGCTATTCGAGCGCTCAATCCCGCCTAAATTCAAAATTATCTTACGAACTTTCTCCATAATCGGATGGCCTTGACTGTATCCCTTTAGCTTCAATGCGAAATAACATTTTATAGTCGTATTAAGTTCTGGTGGGCCACCAGGATAGATAGGCCAACCGCCGCCCTCTAACTGTCTATCTAAAATAAAATTCACCAACCTCTCTTCAAGGGCTTCATCTTTTATCCCTAAAAAACGCAACATAAATATAGTATCCGCTTCTAAGGCTAAATCCATATGAAGCTCGGAATAAAAATAACCCTCGGAAGTCTGCCTGTTCAATAGGTACCTTTGGGCTTTCGATATGGCGAACAATAATCTTTCGTTCATCCCGTACAGAATTTTATTATCTCTTCGAGTTCCTCTATATCCACAAAGGTGTTCTTGCAGGGTCCTTGAGGACGTTTATTAGGAAGCCCTAAAACGGGAATTTTAGGCGCTGTATCTTGAATTCCAGAGATAAGGTCCCTTTCACACGCAACGCCTATTACGGCGGTAGGCCTCTCTTCCCTGATAATTTTTCTTGCTTCATCCCCTCCAAATGCGGTAAAGGCTTTACATTGATATTTATTACACAACTCATTAATCTTCTTTCTCGTCTCGGCAGAAAGGCAACGTGGAAGAAGCAGCAAAAATCTCTTGGCATCTTTCCCTGTCCTGGTCGCATACATCAGGTCATTATGAAATTTAACGAAGGAATTCCCAATTACATCCCTCGATATGCCAAAAACTTTAGCAAGCCTTACTGCACCTGAGAAAAACATCCGCAGCGGAAATCGCTTCACAACTGAGGCGGGAATTAGCCTCACCTTAAAAATAGAGGATAATGCTTGGAGGATATACCAAAGCGAAACACAAACTGCAAAAAGAGAAAGGCCAATACTAACGAGGCGGACTATTCCCTTTCCAAACTCCTCAAGGCGCGGCGTGGCAAGGTACCAAAATAAAAACATCCCCAACAATAAAATCAAGAGGAAGACGAAGGAAAAGATGATAAAAAGCGACCTCGGCGCATCAATTATACCTTCATATTCCGAACCTGGCTGCCAATCGAGCCACTCATCGCCTAAAACCCTATCCTCTAATTTCCTACTCTTATCCGTCTCTTTCATCCCGTTAGAAATTTAAATATATTTGCATTACTGTTGACAGACGTATACAAAACTGCCTCCTTTATCAACCTCACCCGTCAGAAATGTAAGATTTCTAACGGGATTCATAATTGCAAAAAAGTAATTATATCATAGAAACAACAGTTTTACTACGTTAAATTTGAAATTTAAGTCTATGTTTGCTTCGGCTTGTGTTCCTCAGGAAACGCTCGAAAAGTCCCAGCGTGACTTTTCTTGCTCCGCTTTAGTCCTCGCTCTCTCTTAAGATTAATCTGTGGAGAACCTTGCCCGCTAGGGACTTTAAAAGGTTCCTTGCGGACACAAGCCTACGCAATTATATATTTACTTTGAAATTTAATGTCTAGGCGCAAAAGCCGGTTTATGACGCAGCCA
>CAZUZR010000067.1:0-243 GCA_964625025.1 uncultured Planctomycetia bacterium
AAGCATAATCTCCATAGATGATGAAGCGGTAATCCTCGATACCCAGAAGAGATGTTATTATTCCCTTAACGAGACAGCGAACTTCCTTTTAAAGGTCATTGAGAAAGAAGGGCCGATAGGATTTGAGGGCCTTAAGGCAAGGATGATTTCCGAATATGAACTCGATGAAGAAGCCCTCTCTTTAGAAATCGCTCGCTTCTTAATTAAACTTTTAGAGACAAGGCTCTTAAAGACCGAGGAAGG
>CAZUZR010000067.1:253-5896 GCA_964625025.1 uncultured Planctomycetia bacterium
GACACGAGAATAGAAGCGTAGAAGCATAAAGCAAAAACAGAAGCCAAAACCAACCCTTTTAAGAAAATTTTTTAGTCTTAGGTGTTATGGAGAACAACTCTATATGTGTGCTTGATATCTACGGAATAAGATTTAGGATAAGGACCTCATCCTCAAGGGGTAATTTTATCAAAAAGATGTTTGGCCTGTTCAAATGAATAAGATACAGAAAAGAGCTAATTCAGAAATAGCATTTGAAGTAAAATCAAAATTTGGCTATCTAATTAAAACAACCACGGCATATTGGAATATCATCACAAAAATTAAACATCCGAGCATTCGGGAGAAAGAAAAACACGTCAAAGAGACTCTGATTTTACCCGACGAGGTACGTATCAGCAAAAAAGCTCAAGACGTTCATTTATTTTACAAAAAATATCAACATAAATTCTTGTGTGTAGTTGCTAAGATTTATAAAGGTAAAGGTTTTATCATTACAGCGTATTACACGGAGAAAATAAAGGAGGGCGAGTTAAAATGGAGAAAATAAGGGTCTATTATGATTCAAAAGGCAATACTCTAAATGTATGGTTCGATGAGCCTAAAAAAGAATATATAGCCGAAGAGACGGGAGAGGAAGTTATTCTGGTTAAAGATAAGAATGGCAAAGTCATTGGCTTCGAAAAGCTAAATTTCCTTCCTCATATTAAAGAGACGATAAAAACTCTTCCAGTAGAAATCTTGGTAACTTAAATAACTTTACTTATGACCCCTTGGAAGAAGAGAGGGAGTCTAGCAATTTTAGGGATGTGATTTCTATATTCGACTTCGATATCTACGGAATAAGATTCAGGATAAGGACCTCATCCCCAAGGGGTAATTTTATCAAAAAGATGTTTGGCCTCTTTTTAGATAACGATGAGGGGCAACCTGCTGAGGCGCTTGACTGGTTTGACAAATCCGACTTAGACCTTGCGCCTCCTTTGGAAAGATATATTATAATATTGGAAACCCGAATTGTATTTTGGAATACCGAATTATTTAAAAGGCATAAACTATGGTTTATTTAGGAAAGATATTAGGTAGCGAAACAAAAATAAAAATCCTTTCTGTCATAGTTGCTAACCCTCATTTTTCCTATATGGAAAAAGAGCTAGCCAAAGAGAGCAAGAGTTCCATTTCGGAGGTTAATCGCCAGATTTCGGATTTGGTTAATGCGGGTTTGGTGACAATGCAAAGGTTAGGCAGGACAAAAATTTACTCGCTTAATCAAAAACATTTTTTATTTCCCCCGTTAAAGAGGCTACTCATTGATTTAAATAGAACTTATAGAAAAATTGCTCAAGAGATAAAAGGATTTACAATTAATAGAATCAAACGTATTCGAACGATTATCCTTGTAGGCAGTTTAGCCCAAGGCAAGGTCAGAGAAGATATTGTAAAAGCGCCGAGCGATATAGACTTAATTTTTATCGTTGATTCAGATAAAGATGTCAAATGCGTTAAAAAATCGCTCCTTGATTATATAAATAAGAAAGTGTCTCTAAAATATGGAATATCGCTATATCCGTTTGTAATTTCCAAACGGGAATATCTCAACAGGCTCAATAAAAAAGATACCTTTATCTTGGAATCTTATGTAAAAGGTGAGGTCCTCTATGGCAAAAAGCCGCGAAGATTTAGTTAAATGGGCAATAGATAAAGCGGAACAATATCTAAAATCTGCCAAAGATAATTTATCCTATGAACGCTTACATCCCGCAGCTGAAGATATTTTCAGGACCATGGAGACCTCTTTAGAAGCCCTACTTTATTATAATGGGGTAAAAAAGATAGAATATCCTGGAAAGAGGAAAAAGTTTACCGGCAGATTAGCTTTACAATTCCTTGTTAGAGATACGTTACTGAAAAGAAAGATAATCAGAGAAGATGTCTATGATAAATATCTAGAATTGGCTACCGATTTACATTCAGGTGGTTATGAATTCGGTCAATATTTTAAGAAAGATGAGTTAAATAAGGCTTTTGAATTTGTAGAAGATTTTCTTTTGTTCGTAATATCGCAGACTAAAGCGAAAACGTCCTAAAGAGATTTTAACTTGGATAATAGATTTTTGTGCAGACCTTTCTTACCGCCTCTTCTTACTATCTTATTTATTAATGGGGAGCAGTATATTTCTTAGGTGTTATGGAGAATAACTCTATATGTGTGCTTGATATCTACGGAATAAGATTCAAGATAGGAGTTACAAAAAGGGACAGGTTACAGAGTATCCCCAGATGATGCGTCCCCAATGATAAGAGCAAAGTCTAAATCTTTAGGTCTATGGCATAATAAGCCAGTTTAGAGAAGAAGAACGTGAGGATACGCCTAAATTCATATTTACATTAATTAAAGAACTCAAATACGAAAGCGTCCAATTATCTTGACACTACTTTTCTTGTGGCCTTATGGCAAGGTAAGTTCATTTGTGGTATAATAGCCCGAATTCCGTTAGATAAAGAAGGTTATCTAACGGGGCGAACGGAGGTGATAACAATGGTTTATAGAGTTATTATCGAAAAAGGTGAGGACTTTGGCTATGTGGTGCATTGTCCAGCGATCCCTGGTTGCCATTCTCAGGGAAATACTATTGAAGAGGCGATCGAGAATGTCAAGGATGCCATAAGGGGATGTCTCTCGGTTTTGGATGAAGAGGTTACCGTATCTGCCAACGAACTCGGTGTAATGGAGATAGAGATATGAAGTTACCTGTAATCTCAGGAAAAGAGGCGATCCAGGCCTTTGAAAGAGCGGGTTGGTATATCGATCGTCGCGCCAGAAGTAAACATATAATCATGAAAAAACCAGGTATGAAAACTACTCTTTCTATTCCAGAGCATAACACCCTTGATAGAGGACTTCTGCGTGCTTTGATAAGGGATGCATATATTTCAGTTGATGAGTTTAATGAATTATTAAAGAAGTAAGAGACAGCCCGCCCTCTCGGGCAATCAAAATAGGCGGGCTTGGGGAAATAAAAAAACAATGCACGTCAACGTCGGCATCGGGACGCTGAATCCTTTGAGCACAATCAGACATTTTAACCGACTCGGCAAGAAAGTTGTGCACGACAACATGGACCACAGGTTCAGACATAAGCATACTGGAACTGGCGTCATCGGAGTAAGACTGTTATGGATATTATCTCGATATACGAACTAAACATTTACGGGGTCAAGGTAAGGATACGGACCTGGTCCTCAAGAGGTCACTATATCTCTTCAATGTTTGGCCTCTTTTTAGATAACGATGAGGGGCAACCTGCTGAGGCGCTTGACTGGTTTGACAAATCCGACTTAGACCTTGCGCTTCCTTTGGCAAGATATGGTATCTTTGGCTTACATTCAGGGGCATTCATAAACAAAAGAAAACGGGGTATAATACTTCCTGCTCCAGCCGAAAGCGGAAAGACAACGCTCGTCTTCTCTTGTCTTAAGTTGGGCTACAAGATAGCCGGGGATGATGTCGTTCTCTTTTGCAGGGATGGAAGTCGAATACAATTTCTACCATACCTTGGTCATATGTTTCTTAAGACCAACAAAGGATTAGAAAGATATGATGTCATTCAGAGGCACGGTAAAGAGGCCTTCTGCCCCATTCATCCTGATGTGCTTGTCTTTCCTTCCATCACAGATAACGAAAAGACTAACTTAAAGGTCCTTAAGGATAAGAAGGAAATCTTCCCGCGTCTGCTTAGGTCCGTCTACTGGGCGGAGGATAAGGCGACAAAAGAGAAGCAGGCCTCAATGCTAAACGAGTTAAGCATACTTCCGTCCTATCGCCTTTTAATCGGAAAGGATAACAAGACAAATCCTGAATTGGCCATAAAATTTTTGGATGGGCTTTAAATGCTTTCCCTCTCTATTGAACCAACGAATATATGCAATCGCGAATGTCTTCATTGTGTCAGAAACAAAGAAGATGAATTAGAATCTTTACCGCTTGAAACTATAGATAAAATCCTCTCCCAGGCAAGGTCTCTGGGAATGAAGAGGGTCCATCTTACTGGCGGAGAGATAGCCGTCTATCCTTATCTGGAAGGGCTCCTTAAGATGCTCGTAGATTACGGCTTTAATTTTGATATGGTAACAAATAGCTTCAGGTTTAAAGAGAGACTCCTTCCCATTTTGTTAGTTCCGAAGATGAAGAGGAAATTGGAGGCCGTTTGTTTCAGTTTAGATGGCTCAAGCGCACAGACCCACGATGCCATAAGGGGCGATGGCTCATTTAAGGAGGTTATGGAGGCGGCGACGCTGTGTAGACTAAAAGATATAAGGATAACACTTAAGAGCGTCATCACTAACCTTAATAAGGATGAACTCACTGAACTCGCCCTTTTAGGGGCTACCCTCGGTGCTCAAACCCACGGCTTTTTACATCTTTTTCTATCAGTTAGACTGATAAAAGAGGGGCTCATCCCATCACCAATGGAACTAAACAGGATTGCCGAATGGATTATGGGAAGCCTGGCAACGAGCGTTAAGACAAAGATACATATGGAGGGCTGGTGCTCTGGCGATGTAGCATTTAGCTGCGGGAATATCATTAGGGGTACAAATGTAGATTATAGAGGAAACCTTATCCTCTGCTGTAACCTTTCGCATGTTGAAAATTCTGGCAGTCCCTCAACCTTCGGAGATGAGTTTCTGGCAGACTTAAATGAGGTCCCGCTTAAGGAGGGACTTATCAGGCACTGGAAGGCGGTTGCCACGCTTATGGAGGCGATGCTTAACGATGTTGATAAACGCTCAATGAATAACTACGGTCAGTGCTATTGGTGCTTTAAGCACTTTGGCAAGCTCAATTGGCTTAAGGAGTTTTCTGATTCCCCTTGGGCAGAAGGGGTGCGTAAAGAAGAGGCGCTTAAGGATGGCTGAGAGAATTTTGCTATGTGTAGAGGGAAATAGTATGTGGCCCTTCATCCGCTCAGGCGAACTGGTCGTTGCCCAAAGAACCTCTACCTCTGAACTAAAGCGTGGCGATTTAGTTATATATGATGATGGAGTCTTATCTATGCACAGGCTCATCAAATTGGAGTCAATGGGTGATAAACTGATTTTTATTACGAAGGGGGATAATCTTCCTCTGCCTGATGTCCCCTGGACAGAAGAGATATTTATCGGTAAGGCGACGGCTTTAATTCGTGGCGGCAAGGCCGTTTATCAAGATAGAGGAGCGGTTAAGTTCATAAGTGCAGCGTTGGCTTACCTTACCTATATTGAGATTATCGCCTTAAGGTTTGCATTATTTATGAAGAGGAAGATATTCGGCACAAGAAGACTAAGGATATCCACCATCTTAGAAAGGGCAATCCGCTTTCCATTGAAATTTTTCTTCAAGCTCCTTTGAAATCAAGAACCGCCCCTGATTTTAAAAGGGCATAAGGGCAAGACGTTGATGACTCCGTGGGGAAAAATTATAGATTTTCACCGCTCGCTGCTTGCCTATGATTTGCGCACCTTAAGTTATAAGCGGGCTATCTTTGAGACGGTGAAGTCCGAAGATGTGGTGCTCGATTTAGGATGCGGCACTGGAATCCTTGCCTTCTTCGCCTGCCAGGCTGGCGCCAAAAGGGTATACGCCGTTGAATCAGGACAGGTTGTGGGGTTGGCAAAAAAGGT
>CAZUZR010000068.1:0-5889 GCA_964625025.1 uncultured Planctomycetia bacterium
CGGCTGCTGGCACGGAGTTAGCCGTGGCTTCCTTTAGAGGTACTGTCACTGATTCAATTTATTAGATCGAATCAGCATCATCCCTCTTGACAGAGGTTTACGATCCGAAGACCTTCATCCCTCACGCGGCGTCGCATAGTCAGACTTTCGTCCATTGCTAAATATCCTCGACTGCAGCCCCCCGTAGGAGTCTGGGCAGTGTCTCAGTCCCAGTGCGGCTGACCAACCTCTTAGTCCAGCTACCCGTCAAAAGCCTTGGTGAGCCATTACCCCACCAACTAGCTGATAGGACGCGGGCCCATCTTCAAACGACAGGACCTTGCGGTTCCCCATCTTTTACCTCATCATCATGCGATGACGTGGTCACATCTGGTATTAGCACCCGTTTCCAAGTGTTATCTCAGTTTCAAAGGTAGGTTACCCACGCGTTACTCGCCCGTTCGCCGCTAACTTAGGCCAACTCTCGCAGCCTTGCGGCCACTTGAGTCAATCTAAGTTCGCTCGACTTGCATGCCTAAACCACGCCGCCAGCGTTCACTCTGAGCCAGGATCAAACTCTCCATGAAAAATGAGTTAATCCTTTCTCCTCGCTAAAGTTGAACTTGGCTATTTAATTTTCAAAGACCAAAAAATTTAGAAATAAAAAAGGCATCGAAGACGATGCCTTTTTTTACGGCTTTACCTACATCCTCTTCTTTTAAAAATTATCCAAATTTGTCAAAGAGTTTTCTCAAACTCTTCTTCTCTCCCTTTTGGTCAAAGAAGCTTTTTCTAAATAATAATATTATCACACTAAAAAACAATTGTCAAGAAGTTCTTGTGCTTTAGCTTCTTTCCTTTTTGGTGATAATATTTATATCACAAAGGTAAAAAATTGTCAAGTCTTTTTTATTTTAAACGCAATTTTATGAAATTTCGCTTGCCGGCCTGCAAAACCATCCCATTGAAAATCGAAATTTCCGCTTCGGCATCTAAAAAACGATTGCCATCTATTTTTAGGCCACCCTGTGAAATTAGCCTGCGTGCTTCGCTGTTACTAGATGCCAGGCCTGTTAAGGTCAGGAGTTTTACAATCCAAATCCTACCTTCTTTAAATTCGCCTTTCGAAATGGCGTACTCCTTAATCTCTTCGGGAATCTCTTTTTCCTTAAAGACCTTTTCAAAATTACTTGCCGCTTTTATCGCCTCGTCTTTGGAGCAATATGTCTCAACCAGGATTGACGCTAAACGCGACTTTACGTCCTTAGGATGGGCGGTTGCGTCTGCAATTTTCTTTTTCAAATCCTCGACCTCACCTAAGGGCATATTGGTCAAAAGCTCATAGTACAAAAACATAATCTCATCCGGTATTGACATAACCTTGCCGTAGATCTCATCGGCGGATTCGGTTATGCCGATATAATTGCCGAGAGATTTCGACATCTTCGCAACACCGTCTGTCCCGACGAGAAGTGGCATAGTTATTACAACCTGTGGCTCTTGTCCATAGTCCTGCTGAAGGTCTCGACCAACTAACATATTGAATTTCTGATCTGTGCCGCCTATTTCTACGTCGGAGGCCAATTTTACAGAATCATAACCCTGCATAAGCGGATAAAAAAGCTCCAAGAAGCTTATGGGTTTATTTTCTTTTAATCTTTTCTGGAAATCATCCCTCTCTAGAAGACGCGCCACTGTATGGCGCTGCGCAAGTTCAACAAAAGTCTCAAAAGTAAATGGAGCAAAGTCGCGCCCTTTGCGACCATGTCCAGAAAACCAATCGCTATTATGTACGCGTTCAAATGCCTTAGGGTCTTTAATATTTAAAATCTTGCCAACCTGTTCTTCGTAGGTCCTTGCATTTTTATCTACTTCTTCCCAAGTCATTGTCTTTCGTGTTTGGGATTGTCCGGATGGGTCTCCTACTAAAGCAGTCGCATCGCCTATAAGAAAAATCACCTTGTGACCGAAGTCTTGAAATTGACGTAATTTCCTTAAAAGCACTGTATGACCTAAATGAATGTCTGGCACTGTCGGATCAAATCCAGCTTTAATTATCAATGGCCTTGCTTTTTTTAGTTTCTTAACCAATTCGCTTTCGGAAATTATCTCAACAGCGCCGCGTTTTATGACTTCGAGTTGTCTATTTATATCCATCATTACACCTTCAGGGTCAATGCCATCCTGCGCTCAGCATCATCAACGCGTAACACTTTAACATTGACCTTATCACCAACCTTATACGATTCTTCCAACTTACCAAGTGTCTCGATAGGAAGTTCTGAAATATGCGCCAAGCCCTCTAAATCGGGCGCCAACTCCACAAATAAACCGAAGTTCGTAATCTTTGTAATGGCCCCCTCTGCCGATGTGCCCGGCTTAAACTTCGTCGCGAATTCAGGCCATGGGTCACGAACGAGCTGCTTCATTCCCAAGGATAATTTTCTGTTTTCCGCATCGACGGATAGCACCACCGCCTCTATCCTTTGGCCCTTCTTTAAAATTTCGGATGGATGATTTATCTTTCTCGTCCAGGAGATATCAGAATTATGTAACAAGCCATCAATGCCCTCTTCTAATTCTATAAATGCGCCGTAATCAGTAAAGGACCTAACCTTTCCCTTAACCTGCGTGCCAACTGGATATTTGTACGCAACCTCAGCCCAAGGGTTTACCTCTGTTTGTTTAATGCCCAGTGCTATCTTTTGATTGCCTTTATCTATATTCAACACTACCGCTTCTATAGTATCGCCGATTGCTAAAACCTCCGAAGGATGCACAATTCTTTTCGTCCACGAGAATTCAGAGATATGAACTAGACCTTCAATCCCTCTTTCTAATTCTACAAATGCGCCATAGGGCACTATATTCACAACTTTGCCTTTTACCCTACTTCCGACTGAATATTTAGACTCAACCGCCTCCCACGGATTTGGCGTCTTCTGTTTTAAGCCTAATGAGAGTTTGCCGGTCTCTTTACCAATCCCTATCAGCATGACCTCTATTTTGTCCCCTACCGCCAATACCTCGCTTGGATGTGAAATCCTACCCCAAGACATATCGGTTATATGAAGCAACCCATCTACTCCGGGCCCAATATTAATAAATGCGCCGAAATCGGTGATATTCTTGACCGTGCCTTGAACGAGTTGCCCGGCCTTTAACTCGTCCATAAATTTGGTTTTTGTTTCTTCTTTTTCTCTTAAGATAGCTTCTTTTCTTGAAACTACGATGTTCTTCCTTGGTTTATTTATCTTAATTATCATGAAATTCAATGTCTGCCCTAACAATTGATTAAAGTTGCCAAAACCTTTGAGGAAGACCTGGCTGGCTGGCAAGAATGCCTCGACGCCTATGTCTACAGTTAACCCGCCTTTGACTTTCTTAGTAACCCTGCCGATTACCATATCACCCTCTTTATGTTCTGCGATGACCCTTTCCCAACCCTGTAGCCGCTCCACCTTCCTCTTGGACAGAACTATCATCCCCTCTTCATTCTCTTTGGATTCGATAAGAACCTCTATTTGATCGCCAACCTTTATCGACTGCGGGTCAGGAAACTCATCTATTGGAATGATGCCCTCTGATTTATACCCCACATCAACCAATACCTCTTTCGAAGTAAGGCCCACTACTGTGCCCTTTATAATTTCACCTTCTTTTACGTCCCTTAAAGTCTCTTCGTAAATTTTTGACATATCTTGCCTGTCGGCAGACAGGTCGATGGGTTTCTCATCTACCATCTTTTAAACAGCCCCTTTCGTTTTTTGAATTTTTGAATCATTTTTATTGTGATAACTCTTTCGAGCGTCTGACCTCTCCTAAAACGCAATTCGCCAATTGCTCGTATGCTTGCCTTTTTTCGCTTAAGGACTTTAAATTTTTAGGCTCGATTATCTTACCAAAATAGACCGAGATCAACTTTGGCTTTATAAATCGTGCACCTTTAGGCAGCGCCTCGTTTGTCCCTTTGACATAAGCAGGCAGAATTGGAACATCCGCCATTATACTTAAGAAGCCGACGCCTGGTTGCGCCGCTTGAATCTCTCCTGTTTCGCTTCTTCTTCCTTCAGGAAATATAAGAAGCGCCTGTCCATCTTTAAGTCGCTCAATCGCCTCTTTAAACGCGCCAGGAGCTACGCCGCCCCTTTTCACCGGAAATGCATTTAACGCCCTGAGGAGCGCTGCGAATGCCCAATTTTTAAATAGATCATGCCTCGCCATAAAATGAAGCACTCGAGGAGAGGCACAAGCTAAAGCGGGTGGATCGAGGTAGCTCACATGGTTGCTCGCTAAAATAAAAGCGCCTTTTTTAGGAACATTTTCCTTGCCGTAAATCTTAAAGCCCATAATTATTTTAAAGAACAATTTAACGAAATTTCTTATAATGAAATAAATCATTATATTGTTTAATCAGTTATTGAGTTGCTTGAGTTTATAGAGTTAATTGAGTTCGTTTTAATAACTCGAGTAACTAAAGCGAACTGGAAAAAAACTCAAACAACGAAAATTATCCATTTTTAGGACTGTAACCATTTTAAATGAAGCGCAAAATTTTATTGACAACTTCCTCAATAGTTAAATTGCTCGTATCTATATAAATTGCGTCATTGGCCTTCTTTAAAGAACCTATCGAACGAGTGAGGTCGCTTTCGTCACGGCTTTTCAGATCTTTTTTGACCCCTCCTTTAGTTATCTTTAACCCGCCCTCTTTTAACTCCCTATAACGCCGCATAACCCTGACATCAAAAGAGGCATCGATATAAAATTTTTTATCTGCGTTGGGAAATACAACCGTGCCGATATCGCGACCTTCTAATACAACCCTTCCTTTCTCTCCTAATCTGCGCTGTAAAATAACCATACGTGCGCGAACCGGTTTTGCCCTTGCGATATAAGATACCGCATTTGTAACCTCGGGCTTTCGAATCTCTTGCGATACATCTTCCCCATTTAAGTAGACTTTCAACGAGCCGCTTACTTGTTTTAATTTTATGTCGGTTGCCTTTGCTAAAGCGCCCAATGCGTCTTCGTCTTCAAGATTTGCCTTCATCCTTATCGCCTTTAATGTAAGCGCCCGATACATAGCGCCTGTATCTACATATAAATACTTAAGCCTTTGGGCAACTAATCTAGCCACGGTGCTCTTGCCCGAACCTGCAGGCCCGTCTATTGCGATTATTAATCCACGTCTCATCCCGAACGAAATTCCTCCAAATTAGATTTGTGGTTAGTAATATTGCCTAACCACAAATTATAGTTTTGTCCAAATAAGTAACGTAATTTAAAATTTCGTTCGGGACTCAATTCAATCTCTCCCTGACGCGCTTGGATTTTGTAAACTCGCTATGCAATCTCTCTTTTCTTTCATTTTTTAAAAGCGATTTAAGCCGCAACAGAGAGCGTTCGAACCTCTCCAAAGATTTAAGGATTTCTCGTTTATTAGTAACGCAGATATCTCGCCAAATCTCTGGGTCGCTTGCGGCAATACGAGTGGTATCCTTAAATCCAGCGGACGCGAATTTCAGCGATTTATTGCTTACGGAATTTATAAGCGCGGCCGCAACCAAGTGCGGAAGATGGCTAATCTCGGCTACAATTCGGTCATGTTCCTCAGGCGATTTCATAACAATTCTTGCAACGCCCAAAAACCTCCAAAACTGGCTTAAGGCCTTTATGGAAGAGGCCTTCGTTTTCTTCGTCTTCGTCATAATTACAGTCGAGCCCTTAAATAAATCCGCATTTGCGAAGTTTACGCCGCGTTTCTCCGAACCCGCCAACGGATGAGAACCTACAAATGAAATACTATTCGGCAAACACCTATCGATCGCCTTTACGATTTGAGCTTTTGTGCTTCCAACATCGGTTAATATGGCGCCATCTTTTAAATCGCCAACGATAGATTTGACG
>CAZUZR010000069.1:0-5609 GCA_964625025.1 uncultured Planctomycetia bacterium
TCCAATTCATCGAGCGCAGCCATTAAGGTCTCAGGGACGTATTTGCCCCCAAAAACCCCAAAATGTCCTCTTTTATCCGGCAATCTCATCTTCGCCTCCAGGGACAGTCCCTCTCTTAATCGGGAGGGTGTCCCCTTCATCATTATTGAGGGGACACTTCTCGCTTTGGATTAACAACCGTCCCTGGTTTTGTTTAAGTTTAACATAGGAGCTAAGATGATGTCAATTTATATTGTTTCGACCACAAATAGAGCAAAAATCCGCCTGTAAAAATACCAACGAAAGACAAAAGAAATAGCCACCTGAATCCCCAAAGATGAAGCAAACTAATTCCCAAAAAAGGGGCCACAACTCCTCTAGTTCCCAATAAAGTTGTGTGTATAGCTGAATATTTGGGGACATCTTTACCTTTGGACAACGAAATCGCAGAACCCACGACGAGCAATTCCAATCCTGTAAACGCGGCGCCCGAAATTACACTCGCAAAATATAATACTCCAAAATTATTAGCGAACGCATAGATTAACGGAACAAAACTTAAAAGCATAACGTTCCAAGACATAGGCTTGGGTGCCCCGTATTCATCCGATAGGTGCCCCCAGATATAAACAGTCGCTATCCCCAATAGCGATGAAACTGTGGCGAGCTTTCCAGCCTCGAAATTTGAAACATACAATTTATCGACGAGAAAAATAGGATATACCGGCATAGCGATTAAGTTTGAAAATCCGAATATCATAAAATATCTTTCGAATTTTCTAAAGGCGACGTCGCGCTTTAAAATTTCGAATATCTCCGCGAATCTAAATTTCGTCGGCACTTCCTCGTACAGCCTCTCCTTCACATCGATCCTGCTAAACACAAGGCTCGAGACAATTCCAAAGAACGCCCCGGCAGGGAAAATCCATCTATATCCTACGATGTCCAGCAATTTCCCGCCGAAATAGACGGCGACCATTGCGGCAGCCGAAGAGCCGACCATTACAAACCCCATCGCCCTACCGCGATATTGCTCAGGATAAATCTGGCTTACAACTCCAACATATGCCGGGCGCGAAATCGAACCCATTAAAAGTGCAAACGATGCCACAAGCGTAAAAATAAGCGGACTTACAATAAATGCCATCGCAAAAAATAATGACCTTGCGATGAAACTCCCCCATACAACGAATTTTTTTTCGCCTGTAATCTGCGCTTTATGCGCCCAATAGTAAGTCAAGAGGCTTCCAAAGAACGGCGCGGCAGTAATTAACGCGATATGATAGGGCAATCCGCCTAACCTTCTATCAACGATGGCAAGAAATGGGACGATAAGCCCAATATGAATCCCCGCCAGCACAGCGGCAAGGGCGTCATAACTATATGTCTTGCGGATTTCAGGTGGCAAGAATCTTCTGAATAACATTTAGTCTATAGGTTCATTATAAATTGGGCAAAGACCTTCGTAGTCGTCGGCAGGGAATCTATAAATACATGTTCGTTATCGGCGTGATAATTTCCGCCGCCCGAAGGCCCATAACCAACTGCCGGAATCCCCTTCTTTATGAAAAATCTCAAATCTGTTCCACCCGGCTGAATAGCAAATTTTGGGCGCTTTTTTATAATTTTTTTGATAGCCAAGCCCATCGCATTCAAAATCGCCCTATCCTTAACAACGACAGGCACATCTTTTGCTATCACCCTAATCTTAACTTTAAGCGATTTATCTTTCCTCTTAATTACCTCAATAGCGCTTCGGATTTCCTCATCCGCTTTATCTAAATTTTCTTCTGGCAAAACTCGCCTGTCTATCGTAAATGAGGCTTTATCAGGGACGACATTTATCTTTAAGCCGCCCTTCATTTCCCCGCCCAAAACAAGCGTTGCAAACCTATCGCGTTTATCCAAAGTTACGTATTTTGTCTTTCTTTTCGAGATTTCTCTTTCTAATTTTTTAACCGCACCTCCTATTTCCAACATTTTCTCAAAGGCATTTATTCCCTTGTATGGCGATGAGCCATGACAGGAACGCCCCTTTACCTCTATCTCTAACCAAAGCACTCCCTTGTTTCCTATCGAGACATAATCTTCCCAATACCCCTCGCCAAGGGCATAATCAGGTTTTAAGATGCCCTTGCCCATTAAATACCCTAAACCTGTCATCCCGCCGGTTTCCTCGTCGGGAACGAATGAAAACTCAATATTTACATTTGGCTTTAAGCCCTGCGACTTTATCGCTTCAACTGCAAATATCGTACAGGCGATGTCGCTCTTCATATCCTCCGCGCCGCGGCCATATAATTTTCCATCTTTTACAACGGGCTTGAACGGATTAGTTTTCCAATTAGAAGTAACAGGCACAACATCGTAATGTCCATTTAAGTGAAGTGTCTTTTTTGCCCCGACATCCCATCTGGCTATCAAGGTTATCCGCTGAGAGCCCTTTTCTATTTTATATTTCTTTAAAACGGAGGGCGGCGTCAAATATCGTCTTGTAGAAAGGCCGAGCGCCTTTAGGCGTTTCTCTAAAACCGCTACTATTCTTTCATAATTTTCGCCGGGTGGATTTACGGTGGGTATAGAAATTAACTCGCTTGTAAATTTGACTATCTCGTCCTTCTTAGAATCGATATGGCGGAAGAGGTGTTTCATCTATTGGATTTTTTTCTTTGCTACATTGTAGGCATCGTAGATGTTGTAGATGCCGAGGACAGCGATTACGGCTATTCCAAATATAAAAAGAACGGCGCCGATTATCAATTCAGCCGGATAGATAAAAGTGGTCCAGATATAGTGCGCGACAAAAACCGCGCCAATTAAGGTTATCGCCATAGTAATCGTGGAAATAAGCATTATAACCAAGCCCTTGGCTATCTGCCCATTGTAAATCTGCCCTAAGCCATTAAATAGAAACGAAAGAACAGCCGCCACACCTGGATTTTGTTTTTCCATTTATTTTCACCTTCCCTTCTAAGAAATATTTTAGCATAAGAAATTTTTAAGGTCAAGACTTTGTCGAGAATAAAAATATTTTCGGTAGGGAACTGCTAGCCTGAAGTTCTAAGGGGCATTAAGTTGCCGAGGATGGTACCGAGGAAGACAGGATTAGATTGCTTCGTCGCTTCGCTCCCGCCAGAGGCGGGCAGGCGCAATGACACAACTGAATCCCTGATTTCGCAGGGATGACAAGCTACACCCTCTCATATATCGCCTTTTTTCAACAACCCCAGCACGTTTTCCTGCGTGAAGACATTCAGATCGGAAGGGTTTTCGAGGAAGTTCTCGACGTCCTTCTTCACCTTCTTCCAATCCGCTTTTTTTACGGCTTCGTACAAAACATCACGCCAGTTCGCGGCCGAGACCGCCGTTCCTTTCCAACCGGTCTGCTTTAAAGCGTTATTAAGCAGTTTAATATTCGGGACGATGCCCTTCCATCTTGAAAGGTACCACCCGAGGTCGAAGAAATCGCGCCCCTTTGCGTAGTCCCTGCTTAAAAGAGCGTGCGATTTACCGGCGAAAAGAGACGCTATATCATATGTTAAAAATGAGATCGGGAAATATTTGTTTACAACCTGTGTTTCCATTGCCGCGCCTTCCGGCGGGTTTGTGTCGATTTCAATTTTTATGGAAAGGTTATGGTCGGCGAATGCCGAAATCCCGGCGTCTTTCATAAGCCCGCTGAATCTGACAAACGCCGAGTTTACGGTCTTCTCGTCGTTGAACGTCACAGCGGCTTTGTATCCGGCGAGGGATAATTCTTCTTTGATCTTCTTCATAAGCGCCGCGAAGGCGGGGCCTTTGCCCTTCTCCGCCGAAAAATCAAGGTCCTCGGAAAAACGCGGAAGGCCGTGCAGGAACCTTAAAGCTGTCCCGCCCACGAATGCCGTCGTCGAGAAAATGCCCTCGTCATTCATTACCCTTAGGACATACGCCTGCAGATATTCGCGCATCGCATTCAGTTTCGCGTTCATGCCGCTTTGTTTGGCAGCAATCTCTAAAACATAATCCCTCATAATGTCTTCTCTTCGTCTTTATAGGATGTGATATACTTTTCGACGGCTTTGGCAGCGCGCAGGATGCCGCGGCTTTTAAACTTTCTCGCGGCCGCGATGAGTTTTTTCATGTCAATTTTGCCTACGTTCTGGAGGCGCAATTCCTTCAAGTATGCCCGCGTAATATTCATGCCATTAAGATAAAAAAGGTCCAAAAGCGCTTTTTCCGGCGAAGCGATAAAACCTGTTTGACCGTTTACCGTCACGGACTCATATCCCCAAAACAGGGGTTTCTTGATATGCCTGTAAACAAACGTCCCTGCCACGGAAACAAACCTGCCCTGTCTTTTTGTAGTCAGAGACGTAAAAACAGGCACCGCCTCAGGAATCAGCCCATGGTATTCGAGCGCCTTCTCCAAACTGATATAAGACGGCCTTTTTAACAGCGACGCCAGATACGGTTCGTATACGGCGACCTTACGGTATTTTTCGGCCAGAAGATAAATACCCCTCTTTGCCTGAATAAGTTTTTTCGCCTTCACCCAGCGGCTGAGCTGGACCTTCAGCGGACGGACGTCACGAACACCGGCCGCGAGAATATCCGTGTCAATGACCGGCAAGGCTGCGAATTTGTCCAAAAATTCATTCCATTTCATAGCAATAATTTAACATATTTGTTAATATAATGCAATATAAATGTGAATGGCCTCTACACCTTATATATCCCTCCTTTTGATATAAATTTTATCACACGGAATTTTTAAGGTCAATGATTTATTGAAGAAGGATTTATTTTATGGTGGGTTCGGTGTATATCTTTATGTCGGACTTACTTTTCTCTTTGCCTTGAAGACGAAGGCGCTCGTCGATTATCAAATTTATTTGTTCCTTCAAAGTGTTAGATGTTACCTTAAAGGATGGGTTATTCTTCAATCTTATCGCGAGCGCCTGTTTGAGGTCTTTATTGTAGATGGGTTCGCCGTTAACTGTTGCAACTATTTTATCGACGGGCTTTGTCGAAACCGGCTTTGCCTTTCCGCAACCAAATAATAAAAGACCAATTAATATTATCGCAGTAATGCGCACTAATTTATTTCCAAAATTTAACTTGTTATGGGGCTGGGGTTTCCCAAGTTCCAGCACCAACGCCTGCAAATGTACCAGAGTCTGTTCCTGTATATGTACCGCCTGCTTGGCCTGTAAAACTAATATCAGGACTTGTGCCATTCACTGTTGCAGTCCAACTACTATCTGGGTTCCAAGTAGTATCTGTAAAATTGGCAGTATAATCGTTTCCGGTGAGCTGAAGCGCCCACCCATCTGCGCCGGTTCCTGTATAATTTCCGCTTATCAATGCTGCCCATATTTGCTCTGAAGCACCGGTATAGAAACTTATGTCCATTACGGCATCGGTGATATTCATTTGTCCTGGAATACCACCTGAACCAGTAAGCATTGAAGCATAAGTCTCTGTTATCGGAACTTCAACCATCGCCGCCAAGGCATCGTTGAACAAAAGATTGTCTGCATTATTTCCAAAATCTAACGCTGCTAATTCAACCCATTCACCCACGCCTGTCGCTTGCCAGGTTGTATCAACATCATCGTAGGTGCCAATTACATCTGCGGTCATCGAAC
>CAZUZR010000070.1:0-5473 GCA_964625025.1 uncultured Planctomycetia bacterium
CAGGCACTTGGTTATGCCTTATGATTTAGCGGGCACGGATGAGATTATGCGTTTCCTAGCAGAGGAGATATCGAAAGACACTTTCGTAAACATTATGAACCAGTATTATCCGGCATATCGAGCAGGAATGCATCCGAAATTGAATCGCAGGATTACGCCTGCCGAATATGATAAAGCGGTAGCCATTGCTCATTCTTATGGGTTACATAGAGGATTTTAAATTGTTTCTTCGTAATGGCTCATTCGCCGCACCGCTCGAAAAACCCCAGCGAGGTTTTTCTCGCTCGGTGCATCTGCTCGCTCGTCCGCAGAAGCCTCGGCGAAGGCGGACACCATGCCCGCTCGCATCTGCAACGTGCGGCTCCAAGCAGAGAAATCCATTTTATAATAAAAATGTACGATGCCTTTAATAGGAAAATAGATTATCTGCGCATTTCCGTTACCGATTTCTCAAATCGAGATAGAATTTGAAATCAAAGTAGATAAAATTTTAGTTGAGTCGAAAGTAAAAGGCGAAGCAAGGACTGGTTTTGAGATGGAGGCATTGACAGCGGTTTTGATTGCCTGCCTTACGATTTACGATATGTGTAAAGCCGTCGATAAAAATATGATAATTCAAAATATAAGGTTGGTTAGCAAATGGAAAGCGGAAGAATAATTTCAATAAACATAAGCAGAAGAAAAGGTACGAAGAAGTGGAATATAAGCGAGGCGCTTTATATCGAGGATTATGGTTTACAGGGCGATGTCCATGCCGGAAACGGGATTAGGCAGGTAAGTTTACTTTCGGTTACTTCGATTGAGAAGATGAGGGCGAAGGGCTTGGTTTTAAGAGCAGGGAATTTCGCAGAGAATTTAACCATCGATGGATTAAATCTTTTAAATTTTTCTGTTGGAGCGAGATTTAAGGTGAGCGATGTAATCTTAGAACTTTCGCAAATCGGAAAAGAATGTCATAGGAAATGCGCAATTTATTATCAGGCAGGCGATTGCGTGATGCCGAAAGAAGGTATATTTGCCAAGGTGATAAAAGGCGGAAGGATAAAAGTGGGGGATAAGATAGAGGCGATAAAAGATGATTAGGGTAGGCGTTTTGACGGTAAGCGATTCGTGTTCTAAAAAGACGCGAGAGGATGAGAGCGGTCCGACGATAAAAAGAATCATAGAGGCAAAGGGTTTAAAGGTCGAGCGCTACGAAATCGTCCCTGATGAACGAGAGGCAATTAAAGGCGCGATTATCAATATGGTCGATATTATGAAGTTGGACATGATTTTGACGACCGGCGGAACAGGCATAGGTCCACGGGATGTAACGCCTGAGGCAATCGAACCGTTGCTCGATAAAGAATTGCCGGGAGTTTCAGAGGAGATAAGAAGACAGGGCGCCTTAAAGTCTCCGCGCGCCATTTTGTCAAGGAGTTTAGCAGGCATTCGGCGAGGCAGTTTAATTGTAAATCTGCCCGGAAGTCCAAGAGGTGTTGAGGAATCATTGAATGCAATTTTGGATGTTTTAATTCACGCTGTAGATATGATTGCTGGCAAAGGGCATTAAGAATGAATCCTTTAATTTTGTTTACATCTTTGATTTTGCTTGGAGGAATAATCGGCCTAATTGCGGGCCTTGTCGGAATAGGCGGCACTGTCTTAATCGTGCCCTTTCTTATATGGCTTTTTCTCCAAACACATTTAAGTTTGGATTTAGCGGTCAAGACAGCATTTGGGTCTGCCCTCCTTGTAAGTTCGATTACTGCCGCGGCCGGTTTTTTAATCCATAGAAACAAGATAGATATTAAATGGAACCTTATTTTGCCTTTGGCGATATCTATTGCAATCGGTGCTTTCTTCGGCTCAACCTCAGCCCATCTTATCAAAGGCCCATTTCTGCTTATGATCTTTACGTTGGCTTTAGTTATAATCGCTTTTTATCTGATATTTTTTAAGGAATCCAATAACGCCCCTCTTAAATTATCATCGACAACAATAATTCTTACGGGATTCGGCACGGGTTTTTTCTCATCGTTAATAGGGTTGGGAGGAGGTCTGTTTACCATCATAGTTTTTACTTTGTTTTTTCGACAGCCCATACATGAGGTTGTCGGAATCTCAACTTTTGTTCAGGTATTTGGCGCCTTGTCGGGCGCAGTTGGATATATGATAAATGGATATATAAATTTTTTAGTTGTTTTAGCAATGCTAATTGGGGCAATTCCTTTTGCTCAGTTCGGCGCTAAGTCGGCGCATAAGATGGAAGCCAAATATTTAAAGAAGGTTTTTGGTTTTGTCCTTCTTTTAATCTCCCTTATAATTATGACGTCTAAAGTTAGATAGAAGGCGCCGCCTTTACTCGCATAAAAGTTTTTGCTTGACATAAGATTCAAAAAAATATATTATACGTTTATTCGTGAAAAAAAGCACAAAGTTTGTGAATACAATTACAGTACCTAAGCGAATCATTAGGATATAATGGACAAAAAAGCACCAGAAGGAACAATATCCCGCCTATTTGTTTACCTCAGAGAATTAACAGAATTAACAAAGATGAACATTCATACGATATCATCCGCTGAATTGGGCGATAGGGTCAATTTGAGCGATGCTCAGGTCAGAAAGGACCTTGGATATTTTGGGCAATTCGGTGTAAGCGGCTCTGGTTACGCTACTCGCGAACTTAAGTCCGCATTAGAAAAGATACTCGGAAAAGACAAGGTTTGGAACGTTGCTATTGTAGGAGTAGGTCATTTAGGCTCAGCCCTTTTGGCTTATCCGGGTTTTAAGGAACACGGACTAAATATAGTTACAGCGTTTGACGTGGATGAAAAAAAGATCGGCAAAAGAGCGAAGGATGTCGTTATAAAATCTATAGAAGAGATGCAAAGCGAGATTGCCGATAAGAGGGTGTCCATAGCGATTATAGCAGTTCCGGCAAAGAGTGCCCAAGAAGTGGCAGATAAGTTGGTCAGAAGCGGCGTTAAATGTATTCTCAATTTCGCTCCTACAACTCTTATTGTGCCGGAAAACGTAAAAGTAAAAGATGTAGACCTTTCAAGAGAGCTTGAGACGCTCTCTTATTTTTTAGCTAACCGCAGTTAATAGCACTTATATGGAAAGAAGAAGATGAACTATTATATTTCTCTTAACAATTTTAAAGAATTACTGGAAATTTTAAAGAGCGAGTATTCGGTTTATGTCCCCGTCAAAAAAGGCGAACAGCGTTTTTATAAACGATATGCTGACTTTACGGCTGATATTGTAATCGGTGAAGTAAGGCCGTTTGAACCCGTAAAGGCATTTTTTTCTCGCGCGAGGGAAAAGGTTGCGGAAGATTTTAAGAGCGATATACCTGAGGCGAAAGGTAAACCTTTTGCTATCGTAGGTGTCAAAGCCTGCGATCTCAAAGGTTTTAAGGTTCAGGATTTTGTATTCAAAGACCATGATTATCAAGACCCTTTTTATATTAAGGCGCGCAATGAAAACCTCATTATCTCTGCTGATTGTACCTGTGCGATAGATACTTGTTTTTGTCTTTCATTGGGCATTAGACCTTATCCGCAAGAAGATTTTGATATCAATCTCTCTGAGGTGGAAGATGGTTTTGTTCTTGAGGTTGGTTCAGAGAAAGGACGCAGGCTTATCGATAAAAATCCTTCCCTCTTCGAAGAAACAAAAAATGAGTTAGTTGCTAAAAAGGACGAGCGTAGAGCCAGGGTTATTAAAAAAGTAGAAAAAAATATAAAAGAATATGAAATTCCTAATCAGGATTTTTACAAGGGCATCGTTGAAAAAGGTTACGAGTCTGGCATATGGTTAGATAAATCGAAGATGTGCGTAGAATGTGGTGCGTGCAATACAATCTGCCCTACCTGCCACTGTTTTTTGCTTTACGACCAAAAGGATAATGAGAATATGGCGCGTTTACGCATATGGGATTCATGTTTAATAAAAGATTTTGCCAGGGTTGCTGGCGGCGCTAATCCAAGGCCGAAGTTATGGATGAGATTAAGAAACAGATTTGAGAAGAAGTTTGACTTTTTTCCTAAGGTAGCCAATGTTTACGCTTGCACAGGCTGTGGGCGTTGTATAACTGCTTGCCCCGCAAAGATTGATATCAGAGAGGTCTTAAAGAGGTTAGTAACCGATGCACAAAAGCAATAATATATATAGGCCTATTGAGACGAAAGTCTTTGATGTTATAACAGAGACCCCTACCATAAAGACCATAAGGCTTAAACCGAAAGAGAAAATAACTTTTGAAGCAGGTCAATTTATAGAACTTACGATTCCGGGTGTGGGGGAAGCGCCTTTCACTCCGTCATCGCGACCGTCTGTTAAGGATATGATGGAAGTGACTGTCATGAAAGTAGGAAAGGTTACCGAAAAGATACACGAACTTAAGGCGGGCGATATCGTAGGTTTAAGGGGTCCTTTTGGCAAAGGTTATCCTTTAAGTACGTTTAAAAGCAGGGAGATATTGGTTGTTGGCGGTGGCTGCGGATTTGCACCTCTCAGGAGCTTGATGTACGAGTTTTTTGACAGGAGCGGGGAATTCAAAAAATTATTTTTTAGAGGTGGTTGCAAAATGCCCAAAGAGTTGCTATATAGAGAAGAGATAAAAGAATGGGCGAAAAGAAAAGATTTGAATTTAAGGCTCACCGTTGATACGGCGGACGGACAATGGAAAGGGCATGTAGGTCTTGTTACCACTATTTTGGATGATATAGATATGGATTATAAAAATGGTGTTGCTGTTGTTTGTGGTCCTCCGATAATGATGAAGTTTGTTACTTTGAAGTTACTCGACTTAGGTTTCCTGGGAGATAATATATATCTTTCTATGGAAAAGAATATGTCTTGCGGCATTGGCAAGTGCGGCCATTGTAGAATAGGGACGTATTATGCGTGTAAAGATGGCCCTGTTTTTACTTATGCCAGTATAAAAAAATTTCCACACATTTGGGATTAAAATGGACACGAAGATTAAAGTAACCACAAGCGCAGAGCAGATACATCAGGGAAAGGTAAGTATCCAGCCCCAAAAGGGTAAAGACAAAAGGCTCTTTATCGACTTAGATGTTTGTTCAACTGGACAATGTAAAAGATGCGTTATAAATTGCAGCTATTTTTATCATCCAAATAACAATGGTATTATTTCCGTAGCGGAACTTGCGACGTATTATCTTGTTTGCCGAAGATGCGAGGAGCCGCACTGCGTCAATTCTTGTCCGGTGGAGGCGCTGGAGCAGCAAAAGGACAAAAATAAGCTATTGATAAGGCATAATATGCGCTGCATAAGTTGCAAATCGTGTTCGTATGCCTGTCCTTATGGTGCGATTTATCCTGAGAACGTTCCTTTATTAGTTCATAATTGCGATTTTTGTTTGGATAGGAGAGATGAAGAGGATGAGCCATTGTGCATAATAACCTGTCCGTATGGGGCGTTGCGTTTGGTGAATGCTGATGCCGAGCTTGGTGATAA
>CAZUZR010000071.1:0-5460 GCA_964625025.1 uncultured Planctomycetia bacterium
CTTTGGTGGCGATCAATATGCCTATGGGATTGCCCAAAACCGTCCCCGAAGAACCTATATTTGTAGTAAGCACAGAGCCGATGATAAATGGAAGGGGATCAACTTCAAAATAATCACAGATTTCTAAGATTGCTGCCACCATGAAGATAATCGAAGTTACCTCATCCACCGCACAGGCAAGTAGGGCTGAGATGACTGAAATGGCGATAAGAAACTTCCCCGCAGAGAGATTGCGAATTCTTAAAATGAGACTTACCAACCACGCAAAAAGCCCTGCTTCTTTTAAAAGCCCCATTAAGACCATCATTCCCACTAAAAACAAAATTATCTCTAACGAAGAAAATCTTATTAGGTTATCCAAATCGATGGTTCGACTGAGAAGCAACACAGATACGCCGAGAAAAGCAAAGCTTAAGCGAAAATCCCAGAAAAACAACGTTCCTAATATCGATACGGAAAATATCGCTATTGATAGAGCCTGATGGGAATTGAGGCCTATCGCCTTCGACCCAAAACCAAGCAAAACCGATATCAAAATCAATAATATAAACTTAAAAATAAATTTTTTCATAATAAACTATTTTCCTGCATTCAAAAACAAAGCCCTTACTACATCGCATCTTGCAACTATGCCCACCACATCGCCTGATTTATTAAGGACTGGCATGCGCCTTGCCTTTTGGGTAAGCATAATACGGGCGACCTCGCAGAGCGTTGTATCCTCATCCACAGTAACTACATCTTTGCGCATTGCATCTTTGACCTTCATATTGTTTAGTGCTGCTATTTTCTGATTGACCACTTTTGGATTCTCTTGATATATAAACCTGCCCACTTTCTCTACATAACTGGGTAGTATAACTGACAGAATCTCTCTTTCAGTAAACATCCCCACCACTTTATTCTCGTCATCTATCACCGGCAGACCGCTGCTTTCCTGTTCCTGTAATAACCTCAGGGCATCCCTAGCATTGGCCTCGGGAGAAAGGTTGGTAACTTTTTTTGCCATAATCTCTTTTACTTTCATTTTATTTCCTCCTGATATATTTTAAAAGATATCTATGACTAAAGTAGTTTTATTATACCCGAAAATAAAGCGATGGTAAAGTTGATTTACATCGGTTATATTTGAAATTTAAGTCTCGCTTGGCTAGTAGGCAATCGGCTTTACTTAAGGCTTCCTTTATTACTCGCTTTAGATTAAATTGTGGCTGCGTCATAAACCGCCTCTTCGTTCGCCAGATTGCCTTATAACATATATGCTCAAGACGTTAAATTTTAATATATTATAGCAAAATAAAGATTTTCGTCTTTAAGCCGCACGTAGAAGATTCGAGCGGGCAAGGTTGCCTACGATTTAACCTCAAGGCAGAGCGAGAAGATTCTCCGAGCGAGAAAAACCTCGCTGGGGTTTTTCGAGCGGTGCGGCGAAGACGAAAATCGGCATTTTGGTATTTGAGACTTAAATTTCAAAGTTAATCTACGTTATTTTCTACTTCCTGGCTTTATTGCTGGTATTCCCTTTTTACAGAGAGGGCAATTTTCTGGCTGGTATGTCTTGATATTTAACTTCACGAGCGTCTTAAAAGGTGTGCCAAATTCTACTTTTCCACCTGACCTATCTATAATGGCGCCAACACCAACAATTTTTGCGCCATAACTTCTCATGAGGTCAATAACTTCTTTTACCGAACCGCCTGTTGTGGTTACATCCTCTACAACTAAAACTCTATCATTAGGATTTATCTTAAAGCCGCGCCTTAAGACCATCTTTCCTTCTTCGCGCTCGGCAAATATACCTCTTGCCCCTAATGCGGAAGCGACTTCATAAGCAACTACTATTCCACCTAAGGCGGGACCGATAACGACATCGATTTTTTTACCGCTAAATTTCTTCGCCAACTCGCTACATAATCTTGCAGTAAGTTTAGGGTATTCCAATATAAGTGCGCACTGTAAATACCATTCGCTATGAAGCCCGCTCGAAAGCATAAAGTGGCCTTTTTGGTATGCGCTGTATCTTTTAAATATCTCGATTACTTCACCTTTGTTCAAGGCCAATCTCCTTGATTATCCTCTTCGCTGCCTTTAAGGGGTCTTTTGCCTCAATTATCGGACGTCCAACAACTATATAATCTGCACCGGCTTTAATTGCCTCTTTCGGCGTCATAATCCGTTTTTGATCGCCTTTGGCCTTCGCCCAGCTTGGTCGAACCCCTGGAGTAACTATAATAAACTCACTGCCTAATTTCTTACGAACTATATTTATCTCTTTAGGCGAAGCGACAATTCCGTCTAACCCTGCTTTCTTTGCCATCTCTGCAAGATGCAATACCTCTTTATCCAAATTTCTCTCGATGCCAATTTCTTCTACATCGCCTTCGTTTAAACTCGTTAGAATCGTAACGCCTAAAATCTTTGGCTTGTTCAATTTTAATCTCTTGGCCTCATCTCGAGCCGCCTTAAGGGCCTGTCTCATCATCTCTTGACCGCCTAAGACATGTAAGTTTATCATAAACACGCCTAATTTCGCCGCCGACCTTACTGAATGAGCTACCGTGTTTGGAATATCGTGGAACTTTAAATCCAAAAATACCCTGCCACCTTTCTTCTGAACTAACTTAACCGCCTCAGGTCCGTATAACGTAAAAAGCCCTAACCCGACTTTAAAAATTTTAACTATTGGGATGAGCCTATTTATTAACCCCTCTGCTTCACCGAGCGATTGGACATCTAACGCAACTATCAATTTTTCATCCCGCCACTGCGCGCGCAGGCGAAATTCATTTCGTTTTAGACCTTCAGACATCCGATTAACTCCTTCATATTTTTTATCTTATTCGCATTCATATATTTTTCGATGCCATTGATTATTTCAATCATCGCCTTTGGGTTTACAAAATTAGCCGTGCCGATTTGAACCGCACTTGCTCCGGCAATTATAAATTCCAACGCATCTTTATAATTCATAATACCGCCCATCCCAATCACAGGAATTTTAACTTGCCTTGCAACCTCCCAAACCATATGAAGCGCTATAGGTTTTATCGCGGGACCGCTTAAACCTCCAACGAGGTTCCCTAATTTGGGCGCCTTGGTCTCGATATCTATCGCCATCCCAGTAAAGGTATTTACAAGTGAGACCGAATCGGTCCCCGCTTCCTCTGCCGCTTTAGCGATCTCGCCAATATCTTTAACATTAGGCGAAAGTTTTGTGATCAGCGTCTTTCGCGTATTCTTTCTCGTTAAACTCACGACTTCGAAGGTTGAACTTGGCTCCACTGCAAACTCTAAACCACCCCTTACATTCGGGCAGGAAATATTTATCTCGATTGCGTCTATTCTTTCTATTTTATCTAACCGTCTTACAAGTTCTTTATACTCATTAAAACTTTGCCCTGCAATTGAAACGATGACAACGGTCTTAACCCTCCTTAAAAATGGTAGGTTATTCTTAATGAAACCTTCTATCCCATCATTTTGAAGGCCGATGGAATTTAATATCCCCGACGATGTCTCAACTATTCTGGGCGGTGGATTCCCTTCTCGTTGGTTTAACGTAATCGATTTCGTTATAATTGCGCCGAGTTTATTTATATTTACAAAATCTTTAAACTCTTCTCCGGAACCAAAAGTACCAGAAGCCGCCATAACCGGATTTTTTAATTCGAGCTTTCCTATTCTTACTTTTAAATCTGGCTTTACCATACTATCTCATTTAAATTAAAGACCGGCCCATCCTTACAAACCAATTTATAACCTGACTTCGTCCTTATGGCACAACCTAAGCAGGCCCCCACACCGCAGGCGATGTTCGTCTCAAGCGAAGCGTGGCAATCCAATCCCCGCTTCCTTGCGATATGCGTAATTCTTTTAAGCATAGGTTCAGGTCCACAAGCGAATATCGTCGGAAAAACAGCCCCCACTTTTGAAAACAATTCATCAAGCAAATCTGTTGCCAGAGCTTTCTTGCCACAACTGCCATCATCTGTCGCAATGATCGGCTCTATCCCTAATCCTTTAAAGTCGCCTTCGCAAAGTAACTTCTTCTTATTTCTTGCACCGATTATCGCGTAAATTCGCTTATGCCTAAACGTGGCCAATTTCTGTGCCAGAGCAGTCAGTGGAGCAACGCCAATTCCCCCAGCGATCAAAACAAAATCTCTGCGCTTATCCGGAATCGTAAAGCCATTTCCTAAAGGACCTAATATATCTATTTCATCGCCTGACTTAAGATTCGATAAAATACGGGTGCCGTCTCCAACGACCTCATATAAAATCTGAAATCTTGAACCGTTTATCTTAAAAAAACTAAAGGGTCTTCTCAATAAAGGCGACGTTGTTTTACTGCACCTTATGGTTACAAACTGGCCTGGCTTAGCCTCCTTTGCAATCGAAGGAGAAGTTATCTCCATCAAAAAATATCTCGGCTTAATTTCATTGTTTGAAATTATCTTACCATATCCCTGAATCATTTTTGACATGCGCCTTACTACTTTACCTCTTTATGATATTCCTGTATCGATTTCACATGCATCTTTGGCCGTTTGATTAAATTCTCGATGCCGTTAACAGATGCCTGCGCACCTGCTACAGTAGTTATCAAAGGGACGCCGTAAAGAATCGCTTGAGATCTTATCTTCGTCTCGTCCTCTTTCGTAGCTTTGCCAGCAGGGGTATTTATTATAAGATCGATTTTACCGTCTTTTATCAAATCTATTATATTGGGCCTTTGTCCTTCGTGTAATTTAGGCAATACCTTAACTTCTATATCGCTACTCCTCAATGCATCCGCCGTTCCGGATGTAGCCATAATCTTAAAGCCGATATCGGCAAGTTTTTTAGCAATGAAGATTATGTTCCTCTTATCCTGATTCTTAACACTTATGAACACATTGCCTTTTGTCGGCAACTTTTGCCCCGCAGCAATTTGGCTCTTAGCGTAAGCCACACCAAACGTTGTATCTATTCCCATAACCTCGCCAGTTGACTTCATCTCCGGTCCTAAAATTGCATCCACGCCAGGAAATCTTATAAAAGGGAATACAGATTCCTTAACGGCGATGTGTTCTATCTCCTTCTCCTTTATGAAGCCAAGTTCTTCCAACGTCTTACCAAGCATAACCTTTGTTGCAAGCTTAGCAAGCGGCACGCCTATCGCTTTACTTACAAAAGGTATTGTTCTACTTGCTCTTGGATTTACCTCAAGAACATAAACTACATTATTCTTAACGGCGTACTGGACGTTCATAAGACCTTTTACATTTAATTCTTTTGCCATCGCATAAGTGTTCTTTTTTATAACGTCGATTATATCCTTTCCAAGGGTATGGGGCGGTAAAACCATCGCACTATCACCGGAATGTATGCCCGCCTCCTCAATGTGTTCCAATATCCCGCCTATCACGCAGATCTTGCCGTCTGCAATAGCATCCACATCAACCTCTATTGCATCCTCTA
>CAZUZR010000072.1:0-5439 GCA_964625025.1 uncultured Planctomycetia bacterium
TGTCAGCGATAGATTTGCTCTTTAATTATGGTAAAGATAGCTTGGATATATTGACAGGGACGCATGAATAGGGGACGTTCCATTTGGGGACAGTCCAGTTGCAAGTGGAGCCTCTCAAAGCGTAACGTCCCCTACAGGCAATTTTAATATGTCAGGAAAATTTTTAAACTACCTTATAATTTTTTTAGCATCGCTTTTGTTATCCTATCTTATTACGCCGCTCGTCGCACTTATCGCAACGCGATTTAAAATTATAGATGTGCCCGCCAAAAATAAACTCCATAAAAAATCCATTCCCCGATTGGGGGGCGTAGCTATATTTATAGCCTATGCCTTACCCCTTCTTTTGATTAACGGATTCAATTTTTCCGCAAGGACCATACTTTTTGGTGGGCTTTTGATTTTAATAATAGGCGCAATTGACGATGTCCAGCGAGTCTCGGCGGTATATAAGTTAACATTCATATTTGCGGTTACTCTATTGTTGGCAAGCCAGGGCGTCATCTTAAGGCTCTTCCACGAATTCGTCATCATAAGTTTCGCCCTGACGCTTTTTTGGGTCGCAGGCGTAACCAGCGCTTTTAACGCGGTTGATAATATTGATGGCTTAGCCGCTGGACTGGCGTTTATCGCTGCCGCAACATTTTTTATAATCGCAATAAGGACTTCTCAGTGGGCATTGGCCAGTTTATCCGCCGCCCTGACAGGCGCAACATTGGGATTCCTGCGATATAATTTCCATCCTGCAAAAATTTTTATGGGAGATTCAGGAAGTCTATTTTTAGGATTTACTTTTGCATCGCTTGGAATAATGGGGGAGTGGTCAATAAATCCCATTAAGGCCTCGCTCATTCCGATTTTGGTATTGGGTGTGCCCATCTTCGATTTGGCATATATCGTGATAAGAAGGTGGCTCGACGGCGTAACCAAAGGCATAATCGAGGCCATCACATTTTGCGCTAAGGACCACCTCTCTCATAGGTTAGTCTATCTCGGTTTAAACCAGAGGATGTCAGTTCTATTCATATATTTAATAAGCGTATGCGTATCAATTGGCGCTGTGGTCCTGCAAAATGCTGCAAAGAGCGATGCGGTCTTGCTTTTGGCTCAATTCATCTTGATATTTGTGACGGTCTTGCTCCTGATAAGTTTAACTAAAAGATTAAAGTGAGGCGTTAAATTTATGTACTTAGAGCATTGGGGATTAAAGGAGATGCCGTTTGAGAATACACCGGATACGCGTTTCTTCTACCGTTCAGCGCAGCATGAGGAGGGTTTGTCGAGGTTGCTCTATGCGGTCACGAATAAGAAAGGCGCGGCGATGCTCACAGGCGTCTTCGGCTGCGGCAAGACCGTAGTAGGCAGGGCGCTTATAAGCAGCCTCAATAAAAATATCTATCAGACAGCGTTCATTACCAATCCTTATTTAAAATCCGTTGAGCTCTTAAGGGCTGTAGCGAGGCTCTTGGGGGCAGAGAACCTGCCTGAAAAACTTAGCGAGATGTCGAGCGATTATTTCTTGGAGGTCATCGGAAAGATATTATCGAATAACGCAAAGGACGGCAAGGAGACGCTCGTAATTATAGATGAGGCGCACGTCATAACCGATTTAGACGTGCTGGAAGAACTGCGATTGCTTTTGAATTTTCAGTTGGAGGATAGATTTTTGTTGACCCTGATTTTAATGGGGCAGCCTGAGTTGGACGAGAGGATTCACAAGCTCAAGCAGTTGATACAGAGGATAGCAATCGGCTATCACATCGGGCCGCTATCGGATGAGGAGATATCTAAATATATAAGGCATCGTTTAGAGGTTGCAGGTTGCGGCAAAGATATATTTAAGGATAGCGCCATAAAAATTGTCCATCAGAATTCAGGCGGCATCCCGCGCAGGATAAACCAGATATGCGATATGAGTTTGCTTACGGGGTTTATAGTCAAAGCACAAGTTATAGACGATGCTATAGTAAATGAGGCGATTGAGGGTTTAGGAGTTTAGGGAGGAAACAAAAGATGTACGAAGAATTTTATGGCTTGCGCGAAAAGCCATTTTTAAATACGCCTAACCCAAAGTTTATCTATTATAAAGTTCATCTATTATTCGAAGGAGCATGAGGAGGCGCTTTCGCGGCTCATATACACAATAGAGGAGCAGATGGGAGCCGCTATGCTGACAGGCGTATTCGGCTGCGGAAAGACGATGGTCGCGCACGCCTTTATGGAGAGGCTCGTCAGTCGAGGCGATTCTAAAATTGCATATATTGCAAACCCGCAACTCAGCGACGTGGAACTGCTACGGATGGTCGCATATTATTTAGGCGCCCAAGATTTGCCTTCGAAGAGGTCCGAGATTTTAAAGGATTATATTCTAGAGAAGATAGAGGAGATATTGCGCAACAATTACGACGATGGCAAAAACACCGTTTTAATCATAGATGAGGCGCACGTCATAAAGGAGTTGGTAATTTTTGAGGAATTGAGATTACTTTTAAATTACCAGCTCAAAGAGAAATTTCTACTGACCCTAATCCTTTCAGGCCAGCCGGAATTGAAGAAGAACGTAGATAACGTAAAACAACTTTCACAGAGGATAGCGTTAAGGGCTCATATAGATAAATTGTCAGAGGACGATACCAAAAATTATATAGGACATAGGCTGAAGGTAGCAGGGCAGGAGAGGACGCTCTTTTCAGAGGATGCCTTGGGCTTAATTTATGGGCGCTCTGGTGGGATACCACGCAGGATAAATAATATCTGCGAGATAGCCCTTTTTACAGGTTTCGGCAAAGGCGCTGATATCATAAACGGGGAGGTAATTGAGGAAGTAACCAAGGATTTAGAGGGCTAAGGCTAAATTTTAATTACCACTTGACTAAATAGTTTTTTTGGTGTATCTTAATTTTTATAAAAGGGGTTATGGATGTACGAGGAGTATTGGGGTTTTATAGAGAAGCCCTTTGAGAATTCTCCCGACCCGAGATTTTTGTATTGCTCTGCTCAACATGAAGAAGCGCTTATGAGGATGTTATATGCGGTCAGGGAGAGAAAGGGCGCGGCTTTATTAACAGGGGAATACGGCAGCGGAAAGACCCTTTTAAGCAGGGTCGTCATCGGTAAATTGAACGAAGAGGCCAATAGATATAGCATCTCTTTAGTGGTCAACCCCGCCATACCACCGTTGGATTTATTAAGGGAAATCGTATATCAATTGGGCTGCGAAGTCTCAAAAGACGATGACAAATTAGACATCTTACATAAGTTAAACGAGGTCCTATTTAAGAACCTAACGGATGAGAAGCATTCTGTAATAATAATAGATGAAGCGCAGGCGATAGACGATGAGACGAGTTTTGAGGAGATACGCCTGCTTCTTAATTTTCAGTCAAATGAAAGATTCCTCCTTACCCTTTTGTTATTGGGGCAGCCCGAGCTTAAAGAGAAGATAAACAGGATAAAACAATTAGAGCAGAGGTTTTCTCTGAGGTATCACCTGCAGAATTTAAGCTACGAAGAGACCGTTGAATATATAATCCACAGGTGTCGGGTGGCACAAAGGGAGGATAAGATTTTTACAGCTGGGTCGTATAGATTGATTTACGAATGGACAGAGGGCATCCCAAGGAAGATAAATAACATCTGCGACATAAGCCTTCTAATCGGTTATGGTAATAAGGCAAATGAGATAGGCGAATCTATAGTGAAGGCTGTCGTTGAAGATTTAAGGCAGCAGAGTTAGGAATAAAGATGGTCAGGATTTCCGATATCTTAAAAAAGATGAGGCAGTATCAGGGAAGGCCGCAGGAGGAAGGGCCTAAGGCAGCGCCTACGGCAGAGCCCTCCAAGCCGGATAAAGAAAAGCCCAAGCCCGAAGAGATGCAGAAAGAGCAAGGGCCCAAGGAGCTGCCGACGAAAGACCACATAACATTTATTGAGGCGATGAAGAAGGGCAAGGAGTCTAAAGAAGCCCCTGCCGAGGCGCACATACATGAAATAGTAAAAAAGGCGATGCCGGAGAAAGGGGAGGGTCAAAATATATATAAAGAGACCGTGGAATATTGCAAGATAATCGCGACGGGCTATGCTAAACTTTCTCAGGAGATAGAAAAAGATGTCGTCGCGAAGGTAGCCGCAAGGATTGCTGACTACATCTTTTTTGGGGGACAGGAATTATTGAATTTAGTGCACGAGCCTTATCCTGATAAGGAGAATTATCGCATTTACGATTTAGTAAACACAGGTATTTTGGGAGGCCATATTGGCGCATCCTTAGGTTATAATAAGTTGAAATTGGTCGAAGTTATAATCGTAGGGCTGTTCCACGATGTGGGGATGCTTAAGGATTTAGATTTTATAAATGAGCCCAGGAGATTGGAGCCGGAGGAGATAAGTAGTATGAGGCACCATCCGGAGAAGGGCGCTTCGTATATAGAAGCCCTGGCACAATTTTCCGACGAGGTAATAAAAGGGATTTTACACCATCACGAAAGGATAAGCGGCAAAGGCTATCCTCAAGGCCTTTCGGACGACGATATAAACGAATACGCCCAGATAGTAGCCGTGGCCGATGTCTATGAGGCGATGATACATTATCGGCCGCATAAGGCGAAGACGCCGTCGGCAATTGATGTTATAAAAGAGCTCATCTCTTTTAAGGAGGTTTTATTTAGCCCGAGAATTATAAAGGCCCTGATAGGGCTCATAGGCATATATCCGGTGGGCTCCTGGGTTGAGATTAATACCGGAGAGATATGCAGGGTTTTAACCACGAATGAGGGTTTACCGTTGCGGCCTATATTAGGCGTCGTCTTTGATAAGGAAAGAAAGAAGTTGAAGGAGATACAAACGGTAGACTTAAAATCGACCGCTTCGTTGTATATTAAGCGTCCGATAGAAGAGAGCGAACTGAAGCAACAATAAATTTTAGGAAAAAAAGGAGGTGAGTGAAGATGAAGTCCTTAGCAAACGTCGCGTTATATGCAGGAATTATCAGTTTAGTTATTGGGATTATAGTTAGGGTTGGAGTAAAACCCATTGCTCTCGGCTTGGAGCCATCCTCATTTCTTGAATTTAGCATAGCCAGTTTTTTACTTGCTATTGCCATCGTGCTTGTCCTTGGCAAGGAAGGTAAATAGCAGTATAGATGCAACCTCATAGATAGAAATGGGTTTTTGCTTACAAGGTTTTGAACCTTGAAATAAGCGACGACTAAAAAAGGCAGGAAAGAAAGTAAAGGGGCAGAACCAAAAGAGATTTTTTGTGTTAATTTTTAGTAAGCCTCTGCATAAAAAGTAGATGTCCCTTTTTTATTTAATCAATTATAGCCCGAATAGAACTCCCTCATTTTGGCTTAATATAACTGAGCCTGATATAAGCCTTGCCTATTTAGCGGCTGCAGTGAAAGAAGCCGGGCATAGTTGTAAGGTCTTCGATTGGAATGAA
>CAZUZR010000073.1:0-5052 GCA_964625025.1 uncultured Planctomycetia bacterium
ATAAACTAAATTTGAAAATATCTTCCCTCTTTTAATCTGCATTTTATAATCTTTTTAAAGGGAACTCTGTTACTGTGAAAATTTTGTGCTTTATTACTCTATTAAAATTAAAATATCGTCACATCTTATGAAAATATTTTTGGCGGTTTAAATGAAGCCTTTATCTTTTAAAAAATCCTCGGTGATATTGGAGGGTTTGCGCTGGGTTAGGAATTTCTGGACGAACTTGCCCAAGATATCAACTTCGAGGGTTACCTTTTCGTCCACGCCTTTAAATCCTAAAGTAGTTGCCTCTGCCGTGTGCGGGATTATATAAACAATAAATGAATTTGACTTATTTTCTGCAACGGTTAAACTTACCCCATCAACTGCTATCGAACCTTTCTCAACTATGCCACTTAATAATTTCTGGTCAGCGCTGACTTCGATTAAAATCTCGCCTTCTCTTTTTTCTTTCCTAATAATCGTCCCAACGCCGTCGACGTGGCCTGTAACGAAATGGCCGCCTATTTTACCATCTGCCTTCAATGAACCTTCTAAATTTACCCCATCGCCTTGTTTTAAATCCTTTAAATTTGTCCTCGTCAAGGTCTCTTTTATTACATTGACGCTAAAACTATCTACTCCGATGCCGATTATCGTAAGGCAAGCTCCATTTATGGAAACTGAATCGCCTTTCTTCAAACCCTCTAAAATCTCCTTCGCCCTGATTGTAAAAACATAAGGCGCCCTAGATTTTTCAATCCTCTCAATAACGCCCAATTCCTCAATTATCCCGGTAAACATCTTTTAGCCCCTTATATAGCCCTCAACTAAAAAATCATCGCCTATTCTATCGAACTTTACATCTTTTAATCTTATGGCACTATTGACGTTATCTATGCCACTGCCCTCAACCGAAGTTGGCGCAAGCTTTCCACCTATAATCTTTGGAGCAATAAAAAAGAGTACCTTATCGACAATCCCCGCTTCAAATGCGGACGCTAATACCTTACCGCCCCCCTCCATCAAAATATGGGCAATGCCTTCCTCTGCTAATTTCCTCAGAAGCGATTTTATATTTACTTTGCCATCTTTGGAGTCCATTATTAAAATTTCAGCACCCTTTTTCTTCAGCGCCTCCATCTTATCTTTCGGTGCAAGTTTAGTCGTAGCAATTATAACCTTGCCTGGAGAATCGCTCGAAAAAATTTTTGCAGCAATTGGCGTTCGCAATTTGCTGTCTAAAATTATCTTGGCTGGTTGTTTTATCTTTCCTATACTTTTATTCCTTGGCCTTGCGCTCAATAAAGGATTATCTTTCAATATCGTCTCGACGCCAACCAATATCGCATCAATTTCGCTTCGAAGTCTATGCGTAAATTCTCGCGCTCGCTCACCCGTAATCCATTTCGAATCGCCTCTATGGGTTGCGATTTTTCCGTCGAGACTTTGGGCGACTTTGACGGTAACAAATGGGATTTTCCTAGTAATAAATTTTATAAATGCCTCGTTTAATCTCCTCGCTTCATCCGCTAAAATCCCGACCTCAACTTTAACCCCATTTTTTCTTAAAATCGCAAGCCCCTTCCCATCGTTTAATGGATTTGGGTCTTTCATCGCCGCTACCACTCGCTTAATCTTTGACGAAATTATTGCATCTACACAAGGCGGGGTTTTTCCATAATGTCGACAGGGTTCCAACGTAACATACAAAGTTGCACCTTTCGCTTTGCTACCCCCCTGCCTCAACGCATAAATTTCAGCATGAGGGCCGCCAAATTGCTTATGATAACCCCTGCCAATAATCCTGCCATCTTTAACGACAACTGCTCCGACGCAAGGATTTGGGCTAGTTAATCCCTTTCCTCTATCCGCCAATTTAAGCGCAAGCCTCATATACCTTTCGTCTTCTTGGCGCATCTTTTTAATTCTTCGACCAGTTCATAAGGAACTTTTATCTTGCCCATTAGAATTTCGCCTTTGCTTAAACCGTGGCAGTCTGAGCCGCCGGTAATCAGTAGTTTATATCTCTTAGCAATCTCTACATAATATTTCGAAGCGGATGATGGGTGGTCAGAGTGATATGCCTCAATCCCGTTTAATCCATATTTTACAAATTGCGGAATAAATCTATCTTCACCCATGACATACGGATGAGCACACCCCCTATCCTTTTAATCTCAGCGATTGCATCTTTTGCGCTTATCTCAAAGTGCTTGACATAGCAAGGTGCCCTATCGCCTATATATCTTCTAAATGCCTCTTTTACTGACGAGACATAGCCATGCTTTTCCATCACAAGCGCAACGTGAAGCCTGCCAACTGAACCAGGGCCGCTGGTCCTAAAGACCTCTTCGGGGTCAATCGTGACGTTATATTTTTTCAGCTTCTCAATCATTTGGTGCGTTCGTTCTACTCGCGATTGACGAATGACCTTTAGTTTCTCAAGGAATGGTTCGTCTCTCCAATTTATGAAGAACCCTAAGATGTGAATCTCTGCGTTCTTCTCCTCAGCGGTCAATTCTACGCCTGGGATTATCTCTAAATCTAATTTTTTAGCGACTTCCGATGCAGGTTCGATGCCATCGACGCAATCGTGGTCTGTGATTGCGATGCAAGAAAGCCCCATTTCTTTTGCGCGTTCAACGACTTCCTTAGGAGAGAATGTGCCATCTGACAGGTAGGTGTGAACATGAAGGTCAACCAGCCTTTCCATTAGGCGCCTCTTCTTTATTAATTCTATCGAGGATGCCATTGACAAATTTCCCAGAATCTATATCGCCATATTTTTTTGCCAAATCTATGGCCTCATTTATTGAAACTTTAGGAGGGATATCTTTACAATAGAGCAGTTCATATGTCGCAAGGCGAAGGACATTTCTATCGATGACGGCCATCCGCTTTAATCTCCAATTGCTTGCATATTTAGTAATGACCTCATCTATGTTTTGCGTATTCTCAACCACGCCCTTGACGAGCATCGTAGCAAAATCCCTTATTTCGGATTCCAACCTTTTACCTTTCCAAAATGCAGGCAGTAAATTTTCCGCGGAATCCTTTGTGATATCGATTTGATATAAAATTTGAAGTGCGCACTCGCGCGCCTTTGTTCGCTTGCGCATATAAATTAACCCTTTAAAAAATTATAACCACGAGATTCCACAGATTATCACGAGATTAAATTTTTCTGTGTAAATCTTGTGGTTTCGAACTATAAATTTTCGAGCAAATTAGCCATCTCAATAGCGGATATGGCGGCGTCACGACCTTTGTTGCCATCTTTCGTTCCAGCGCGCTCAATCGCCTGTTCCAACGTCTCGGCTGTAATTATTCCGAATATCACTGGAACTCCTGTGTCGAGAGAAATGCGGGCAATTCCCTTTGCCGCCTCAGAGGCAATATATTCGAAATGCGGTGTCGAACCCTTTATCACAGCACCCAAACAAATTACCGCATCGTACTTCTTTGATTTGGCAAGCCTATTTGCTACTGGAGGAATCTCAAATGCGCCGGGCGTCCATACTGCCTCAATCTCATTCTCTTTTGCCCCATGCCTAATTAAAGTATCAATCGCTCCTTCTAACAATCGCTTCGAAATAAAATCGTTAAATCTCGAGACGACTATTCCGAACTTCTTTCCCTTAGCAATCAACTGCCCTTCCACTATCTTTACCATTCCTCTCCCTCCTTTTCTGTTCCTTTAAAAAATTTCGCCCAGTGTGTGACCCAATTTCTCCTTCTTCGCCTTTAGATATCTCTCGTTGAGCGGGTTAGGCGAAATTACAATCGGCACCCGCTCGACGACCTTAAGCCCATAACCTTCAAGGCCTACTATCTTCTTCGGATTATTTGTAAGTAGGCGTATCTCCTTTAGCCCTAAGTCGACTAAAATCTGCGCACCGATTCCGTAATCCCTTAAGTCTGGGCGAAAACCTAATGCCTCATTCGCCTGGACAGTATCTAATCCTTTATCTTGAAGCGCATATGCTTTAATCTTATTTTTAAGGCCGATGCCCCGCCCCTCCTGCCGCATATAGAGCAAAACACCGCAGCCCTCTTCCTGAATTATCGTAAGAGCTCTTTTTAACTGGCTGCCGCAATCGCAGCGAATGGATGAGAAGACATCGCCTGTTAGGCATTCCGAATGGACCCTTACCAAAATGGGTTTCGTGGAAACTTCACCCATAACTAAAGCCACATGAGCTTGTTTATCAATCTGCGATTCGTAGAGGACCAATTTAAATTCGCCACAATCTGTTGGGATTGAAGTCTCTTCTATCCGTCGAATGAGTTTTTCGGACGCCATCTTATATTTAATCAAATCCGCAATTGTGCAAATCTTCAGATTGTGCGCCTTGGCAAATTCTATCAGTTGGGGAGTTCGCGCCATAGTCCCGTCATCGCTCATTATCTCGCAGATGACGCCGGCAGGATAAAGATTCGCAAGCCGAGCCAAATCTACCGCTGCCTCTGTGTGCCCTGCTCTCACCAGAACGCCACCCCCTTTTGCCCTGAGTGGAAAGATATGTCCCGGTCGGATTAAATCGTTAGGCTTGGCCTTGGGATCTATTAACGCCCTTATTGTTTTCGCTCTATCGTGCGCGGAAATTCCGGTTGTAATGCCTTCCTTTAAATCTATGGACATCGCCCAGCCGGTTCCGAAGCGCCCACCGCCTTGTTCAGATAAAACTGGGATCCCGAGTTCGTTTAATCTTTCTTCCTCCGTAGGCGCGCAGATTAATCCGCGCGCATATTTCGCCATAAAATTTATCGCCTCCGGAGTAACAAAAGTAGCTGCCATCACGAGGTCGCCCTCATTCTCGCGATCCTCGTCATCAACGACGATTATCATCTTGCCTTCGCGGATGTCCTCTATAACTTCTTTTATCGCGTTAAACATTTATTCCCTCCATCCGCCAAAAAGCTTGGCGGATTTAATTCGGCCTTATAAGTTACCTCGCTTCGCTTTGTAACTTATGGCCTCATTAAATAAAAATCCCGAAGATTTCTCTTCGGGATAAAGAATTTTTTCCGTAATCTACCTACAATCTGTGATTACAATCTTCTCCC
>CAZUZR010000074.1:0-1336 GCA_964625025.1 uncultured Planctomycetia bacterium
CAATACGAATATATGCAGAGGGTCAAGGAGAGATTAAGGATATTCGTGCCCTTGACCGTTTTTATAATTTTCATTCTTTATTACTTTACCTTTAAATCCGTAACCGAGACTTTAATCGTTATGATGTCGGTGCCTTTTGCGCTAATCGGCGGTATCTGGTACCTATTTTTACTTGGATATAATATGAGCATCGCTGTATGGGTTGGCCTGATTGCTTTGGCGGGTGTGGCTGCTGAGACAGGTTCTATTATGATTGTCTATTTAGACGAGGCCTACGCTCGACGTAAAAGAGAAGGCAAAATGAACTCCTTGACCGACCTTTATGATGCAGTGATGGAAGGCGCTGTTCAAAGGCTCAGGCCGAAATTGATGACGGTGGGAGCTAATATCTTCGGCCTTATGCCGGTAATGCTTAGCGTAGGCACAGGTGCGGATGTGATGAAAAGGATAGCCGCGCCTTTAATCGGAGGTTTAACTTCTTCGACGATTCTAACTTTAATTGTTTTACCTGCAATTTATACAATATGGAAATATCATTCCGAGATTAAGCATCTTCCAAAGCAAATTGAGACCGAGACCGATAAGGAGAAGGAATGACAGAAATGCTTTTGCATCGAGCGGAACTGTGGGTTATATTCGGCATAGTCATCATCGGCATGCTCATCTTAGACCTTGCCGTGATAAACAGAAGATCTCACGTAATATCCTTAAAAGAGGCCTCAATCTGGAGCATAGCGTGGATTGCGGTCTCCCTGATTTTTAATGTCCTGATATATTTTCTTCTCGGTAAAGTAAAGGCCCTTGAATTTCTGACGGGTTACGTCATCGAAAAATCTCTTAGCATAGATAATATATTTGTCTTCATAATGATATTTTCGTATTTTAACGTGCCTGCGCTTTATCAGCCGAGGGTTCTGAAATGGGGCATTATCGGCGTTATTCTGATGAGGGCTTTCTTCATAACCGTTGGCTTAGGGCTTTTTAAGCTATTTCATTGGATTATCTATGTCTTCGGCGCAATTCTTATCTGGACTGCCATAAAAATAGCGTTTCGCAAAGAAGAGAAATTCGCGCCGGAGAGAAGTCCGGTTCTAAAACTTTTCAAAAAATTCTTTCGTGTTACTACGGATTTTCATAAAGAGAAATTCTTCGTCAATCAGGGCGGTTTTTGGTACGCCACGCCTTTATTTCTAACTCTTCTTTTGATTGAAAGCAGCGACCTTGTATTCGCGATAGATTCGATACCCGCCGTCCTGGCCATTACTACCGACCCATTTATAGTTTATACTTCAAATATATTTGCAATATTAGGGCTTAGAGCTTTATTTTTTGTAAT
>CAZUZR010000074.1:1436-4784 GCA_964625025.1 uncultured Planctomycetia bacterium
TATTATTTCTGCTGCCCGATGTGCAAACCAGATTTTGAAAAGAACCCTGAAAAATATCTCAAAGAAGAGAAGAGGTAAGAAAGATGCCGGAATTAAGACAGAATCTTGCGACGAAGGAATAGGTTATCATTGCCACCGAGCGCGCCAAAAGGCCGGAGGAATTTGCGAAGAAAAAGGAATCCCTTGTGACACCGCCATCTTATGACGCTAATTGTCCATTTTGCGAAGGCAATGAGTCGAAGGCGCCAGATGATATATTAGCGTATCGCAAAGAAGGGACCAAGGCAGGCGAGAAGGGATGGCAGTTAAGAGTTGTGCCGAATAAATTTCCTGCATTAGTTCCCTCTGCAGTTTGTCCGGTTTGCGCGCAGAGGTCAAAATCAGGGATTTATCTTCGAATGGATGGAGTAGGTAAACATGAAGTGATAATAGAAAATCCCGACCATAGTAAGACCTTGGGCACTATGAGCGTTGCTGAGGTTGAAAAAGTTATACGCGCATACCACGATAGGTATCTCGTATTGGACTGGGACCCAGCATACAAGTTGATTATAATATTCCGCAACCAAGGGATTTTAGCAGGCGCATCGCTCCTTCATCCACATTCGCAGTTAGTGGCAACAGCAATAGTTCCATCTCACATTAGAAATCGAATTTACGAAGCGCAGAGATATTACGATGAATTAGGAAGGTGCGTTTTTTGCGATATAATAGAAAATGAAGCGGATGAGAAGGAGCGAATTATCTTGCAAAACGATAAATTTATCGCCTTCGTGCCTTACGCCGCTTCGGTCCCATATGAGATTTGGATTTTACCTCGAAGGCATGAGACTTCCTTCGCGGATTTGCAGCCGGACGATATAACTCCCCTAGCCCAAACATTACAGAATGTCCTCGCAAGACTTTACTATTCTTTAAATAACCCCGATTATAATTACTGCATAAATACGGTTCCGCATTATTCTTGCAATGAGCCGTACTATCACTGGCATATTCAGATTTTGCCTCGCCTCTCAACTCGTGCCGGATTCGAAATCGGCTCCGGAATTAATATTAACGTTGCCCTTCCTGAAGAATCTGCGAAATTTTTAAGAGAATTCAAGGTGAAATAGATTGGCTAATCTAGAAAGAATCACAATCCCCATAGAAGGTATGTCTTGTTCATCTTGCGTCGAGAAGATAGAGCGCGCTTTAAAAAAACAGACCGGCGTTATTTCTGCAAACGTCAATTTTGCTACTGAAAAAGCAACGGTTGAATACAATCCATTAAAAATAAAGGCAGCCGACTTAAAAGGGGTTATCAAGAACGCAGGTTACAAGCCCTTAGAGATAGAAGCTGTAGATGTCGAAGAAAAGATACGCAAAAAGGAATATGATAAATTAGGGACTAAATTTTCTATAAGCGCAATTCTATCTGCTTTAATTTTATTCTTCAGCTTCCATGATTTTATCTGTCCTTTTATGATGATTCCCCAATCAACGATATTTTTAATCCTCTTCCTTTTGACGACACCCGTTCAATTCTGGGGAGGTTGGCAATTCTTCAAAGCTACATATATCGCGACTAAGCATAAGACTACCGATATGAACACGTTGATATCGGTAGGTACTTTTGCCGCTTATTTTTACAGCGTCGCGGCAACATTTAATCCATCATTTTTTACTAAAGGAGGTTTTAAGATTGAAGTCTACTACGATACTGCAGCGGTTATCATCACTCTCATTTTATTGGGCAAACTCCTTGAAGCAAAAGCTAAAGGCAAAACGTCCGAAGCGATAAAGAGACTAATGGGTTTAAAACCGAAGACGGCCAGGGTTATAAGAAACGGCAAAGAAGTAGATATTTCTATTGAGGATGTTGTAAAGGGCGATTTAGTCTTGGTAAGGCCTGGAGAGAAGATACCCGTCGATGGAATTGTAACATATGGTTCATCGACTATTGACGAATCTATGTTGACCGGGGAATCTATGCCGGTTGAGAAGAATGTCGGCGATGAAGTAATAGGCGCTACAATAAATAAGACAGGAGCTTTTAAATTCGAAGCGACGAAGGTCGGCAAAGAAACGGCATTAGCACAGATTATAAAATTGGTTCAAGATGCGCAAGGTTCGAAAGCACCGATTGAAAGATTAGCGGATAAGGTGTCAGGCGTTTTTGTCCCGATTGTGATAGCGATTGCAATAATCGCCTTTATAATTTGGTATTTGGTCGGGCCGCAACCTAAACTTACTTATGCATTATTGAATTTTGTTGCGGTACTGATTATAGCCTGTCCTTGCGCATTAGGATTGGCAACGCCGACAGCTATCATGGTTGGAACGGGTAAAGGCGCAGAAAATGGCGTTTTAATAAAAGGTGGCGAGGCATTGGAGGCGGCGCATAAGATAGATTCTGTTATATTTGACAAGACCGGGACTTTGACGAAAGGCAAACCAGAAGTTACCGATGTCGTTGCAAGCGAGGGATATTCCGAAGATTATGTGCTTTCCCTTGCTGCTTTAGTCGAGAAAAACTCAGAGCATCCATTGGCGCAGGCGATAGTAAACAAGGCAGGCGAAAGAAATTTAGAATTAAGGCAGGTATCTGAATTCAACGCTGTTGCGGGCCATGGAGTAAGGGCGAAGGTTGAGGGAAAGTATGTTTTTTTGGGAAACTTAAAATTTATGAAAGATGATAATGTTGGACTTGAAAAATTAGTGGCTAAAATGGAGGAATTTACTAAAGAGGGTAAGACGCCGATATTTTTAGCGGTTGAGGGCAAAGCAGTCGGTTTACTTGCCGTAGCCGATACTCTAAAAGACAAATCCATCGAAGCGGTCCAAGCACTACACAAAATGGGATTGGAAGTCATTATGATTACGGGAGATAATAGAAGGACTGCAGAGGCGATAGCGAAAAAATTAAATATCGATAGAGTTTTAGCGGAGGTCCTACCGAAAGACAAAGCAAATGAGATTAAGAAATTACAAGATAAAGATAAAAAGGTTGCGATGGTGGGCGATGGCATAAATGATGCACCTGCATTAGCGCAAGCCGATATAGGAATCGCAATTGGCAGCGGAACAGACGTTGCTATGGAGGCATCGGACATCACTTTAATCAAAGAGGATTTACGAGGCGTTATAACAGCGATTCAGCTTTCGAAACAGACGATGCGGACGATAAAGCAGAATTTATTTTGGGCATTTTTTTACAATGCGGCAGGAATACCGATTGCCGCCGGTATCTTATACCCATTTTTCGGAATTTTGCTAAGTCCTATCATCGCATCTTTCGCTATGGCGTTCAGCTCGGTCTCGGTCGTAACAAATTCCTTGCGCTTGCGCAATTTCCATCCTAAAATATAA
>CAZUZR010000075.1:0-4497 GCA_964625025.1 uncultured Planctomycetia bacterium
CGAGGGGCTATTTCATCTCGCCAGGATTTATAGATTTACAGATTTATGGGGGCCCCGCGAAGATAGCGAAGGAGGAGGCGAAATACGGCACAACTGGATTCCTCGCAGCGATTGCCTGCGATAGCCTAAAAGGGATTTTTAAGAGGATAGATGCGATTTTAGAGGAGATAAAAGGAGGGGAAAGCGGCGCAAGGATTTTAGGCATACATTTAGAGGGCCCTTATTTAAATAAAGACGAAGGAGGTGCGCAACCCCGGAAATTTATAAGAAAGCCAAACGCATCTGAACTTCGCGCGATAATTAAGAGAGCGAAGGGCTATCTAAAGATGATGACAATAGCCCCGGAGTTAAAAGGGGCTTTAAATTTAATTAGGATTTTAAGGCGAAATAGGGTCATGCCATCCGTCGGCCATACCAAAGCGAGTTATGAAGAAGCAGAAAAAGGGTTTGATGCGGGGATTGCGTGCGCCACTCATACCTTTAACGCGATGGGAGAGTTTCATCAGAGAGAGCCGGGGGCTATCGGAGCTGTGTTAGTTGACAAGAGGATTAACGCAACAGCTATATTGGATGGCATACATATAAGCCCTTATGCGTTTAAATTATTATTGAAATGCAAGGGGAAGGAAAAGGTAATATTAGTTACCGACTCGATAAGGAATAAGAGCCCATTTAATGCTAAATGGAATGGCAGGGTTTATAGATTAAAGGAGGGCACAATTGCAGGAAGCGGGCTTACTATGATAGATGCGGTCAAAAACGCTGTAAGATATGGCGGGCTTTCAGTCCTTGATGCAGCCTCTCTTGCGTCAAGGAACCCTGCGAGGGTTTTGGGGTTGAGAAATAAAGGCATAATTAAAAAGGGTGCTGATGCGGATTTAGTCTTATTCGATAAAAACCACAACGTTAAGTCGACGATGGTAGGTGGCAAGGTCGTTTATAAAAGATGTGCGGAATAATTGGATATGTAGGCAAGGATGAAGCAGCTCCAATTTTAATCAAGGGGCTTGTGCGGCTTGAATATAGAGGATATGATTCTGCTGGCATTGCAGTTTTGGACGGACATCGAATAAGGTGCCTTAAGATGCCTGGGAAGATAAATCAATTATACGATGCACTTAAGAGCTCTTCTTTAAAAGGCACGCTTGGAGTTTCACATACAAGATGGGCAACCCATGGAGTGCCTAATCAAGTCAATGCCCATCCGCATTACGACTGTCATCGTGCGATAGCATTGGTGCACAACGGCATCATCGAAAATTGCGATGAGTTGAGGGCAGAATTAAAGAAGGAAGGTCATAGGTTTCGTTCTGAAACGGATACCGAAGTCCTTCCGCATTTAATCGAAAAATATTATAAAGGAAATTTAGAAACGGCGGTCAGACGCGCCCTTAAAGATGCGCGGGGCTCGTATGCGATTGCAGTGGTTCACAAAGATGAGCCGGATAAGTTAGTCGGAGCAAGACGTGGTAGCCCATTAATCATCGGAGTAGGTGAAGGCGAAAATTTTCTTGCATCTGATTGCCCTGCAATTTTGGACAGGACCAGAAAGGTGATATTCGTTGAGGAGAACGAGGTTGTAACATTAACGGCCGATTCCGTAAACATCTGCGATTTAAGCGGCAGGGTTATTAAGAGGAAACCCGCTCATATAGATTGGGATATCTCGCAGGCAGAAAAGGCGGGCTTCGCGCATTTTATGTTGAAGGAGATATGTGAACAGCCGCGCGTAGTCCATAAGATTTTGTCGACGAGGACAGATATCAAGAAAGGCGAAATAATGCTGGAGGGGATAAAGCTTAACCCGGCCGAGTTATTGAGGTTCGATAATATCGTCATCTCAGCATGTGGCACAGCATATCATGCGGGCTTAATCGGAGAATATTTGATCGAGAAGTTCGCGCGAGTGCCTGTTGAGGTAGACGTCTCAAGCGAATTTAGATATAGAGATCCTATCTTAGATCGAAGGACCTTATTTATCGCAGTAAGTCAATCGGGTGAGACCGCTGATACCTTGGCAGCCTTGAAGGAAGCTAAGTCCAAAGGCGCTAAAGTTATATCCATTTGTAATGTCGTGGGCTCTTCCATTGCGAGGGAGTCCGACGGGGTTATTTATACGCACGCAGGCCCTGAGATTGGCGTCGCATCAACTAAAGCATATGCGGCGCAGCTCGCCATATTTATCTTATTGGCCATATACTTAGGTAAGATTAAAGGGACCTTGGGGCAAAGGAGGATAAAAGATGTCTTAAACGAATTTGAGATGGTTCCAGAATATATGGATGAGGTCCTAGATGAGGCAGAGGCGATAAGGGATTGTGCGAAGAGATATTTTAGGCTGCCATGTTTTTTGTATCTTGCGCGCGGGGTGAATTTCCCTAACGCGTTAGAAGGGGCGCTTAAATTAAAGGAGATATCTTACATCCATGCCGAAGGATATGGCGCTGGAGAGATGAAGCATGGACCCATCGCCTTAATCGAAGAGGATATGGCTGTAGTTGCAATTGCGCCGCAGGCATTGACGTACGAGAAGATGATATCGAACATCCAGGAGATTCGCGCGCGCAAAGGCAAGATAATTGCGATTGCAAGCGAAGGCGATTCTTCGATAAAGAGATACGTAAGCACCACATTATATATTCCTAAAGTCGATGAATGTCTATCGCCGCTCTTGACGGTTCTGCCTTTACAGTTATTGGCCTATCATATCGGGGTCTTACGCGGGCGAGATGTAGACCAACCGAGAAATTTGGCGAAGTCAGTTACGGTAGAATAGTTCATTGAGTTTGTTGAGTTGCTCGAGTTTTTTGGGTTAAAACTCAATAACTCTATGAACTCAATAAACACAAGTAACTCAAGTAACGAACGTGCTATATATAGTTGCTACTCCTATTGGAAATCTTAAAGATATTACTCTTCGAGCGATTGAAGTTTTAAAAAACGTTGACTTAATAGCCGCAGAAGATACCCGCCACACAAAGATTTTGACAAACCATTACGATATTAAGACCCCTCTTACAAGTTATTATGAGCATAATAAGATTACAAAAGGCGATTATCTAATAAGGGCCCTTAAGGAAGGCAAAGACATAGCGCTCGTCTCAGATGCCGGCACGCCAGGCATCTCAGACCCTGGGGCGCATATAATAAATTTGGCAATAAGAAATAGGATTTCAGTCGTTGGCATTCCAGGCGCTTGCGCTTTTGTGCTGGGTTTGATTTTATCAGGTCTTCCGACGGATAAGTTTATTTTTGAGGGATTTCTTCCAAGCAAATCAGGGGCGAGAAGAAGGAGGTTTACTCAATTAAAAGAAGAAAAGCGCACTATCATATTTTATGAATCTTGCCATCGGATTTTGAAGACGTTATATGATATACTCGAGGTAATAGGGGATATCCGAATTTCAATTATGCGGGAGCTCACGAAGAAGTTCGAAGAGATACTGAGGGATAAGACAAGTGCGTTGATTGCCCATTTTGAGAAGTCGAAGCCAAAAGGGGAATTTTTGGTCGTCTTAAATCCGAGGGAGGCGTTTGGTGGTAAAGGTTCACCCAACAGCGATAGTAAGTAAAAAAGCAGAATTAGACGAAATTGAGATAGGTCCATACGCTATCATCGAAGACGATGTAAAAATCGGTAAAGGCACTAAGGTTATGGCTCATGCCTACATAGCTTCCGGGACGACGATTGGCAAGGATTGTGAAATACACATCGGTGCTGTATTGGGGTATATCCCGCAACATTTGGAGTTTAAGGGGGCGAAGAGTTATTTAAAAGTTGGCGATAGAAATATCTTCAGAGAATACTCAACCGTCCATCGTGGCTTAAAAGAAGGTTCGAGCACTGTTATCGGAGACGATAATTTTTTGATGGGGTTTTCGCACATCGCGCACGATTGCCGAGTTGGAAATAAGGTTGTCATCTGTAACGGGGTTTTAGTTGCCGGGCATGTTGGAATTGAAGATGCCGCCTTTATTTCGGGCAACGCCGCAGTTCATCAGTTTGTGAAGATAGGCACATTGGCTATGATCAGTGGCTTATCGCGCGTAACTAAAGATGTTCCACCTTATATGTTAGTTGAGGGGGATTCTGAGGTCCGCTCGTTAAATCTCGTTGGGTTAAGGCGCTCGAACTTAAGCGAAGAGGTGAAGGCCCAGATTAAGCAGGCGTATAAGTTGCTTTATAGGTCAAACTTAAATGTCTCTCAGGCATTAGATGCGATACAAAGTTTGGGCGATTTGGCAGAAGAGGTAAGACATATCATTGAATTTATAACGTCATCTGAGCGCGGTATCTGCAAACACCGCGCCTTTCTAATTCGAAGCGATACTTCGACGTAAAAGAAGAAGTTTCTAAAAATGCGCACGGCGAAGTTTGTTGGACAAAATTTTCCCTAGAAAAAGCCTCATTTGTCCACTGGTCGCTGAAGATGCACACCTTTAAAAGATTATAAAATGCAGATTAAAAGAGGGAAGATATTTTCAAATTTAGTTTAT
>CAZUZR010000076.1:0-4458 GCA_964625025.1 uncultured Planctomycetia bacterium
TGCTGAAAGCGAGGACATAAAAACCCAACTGCTCTAAACCCAAGACTTTTCCAACCAGTGCATCGGGGCCCTGAATAATAAGAAAGACTAATATACCGGAAGCGAAAACATATTTGCCAAAATGAAAAAGTCCTTTTACTTCATTCAGGTCGAACTTCAAAGAAGGCCTAAAAGGATGTAAGAAATAAGAGAAAATAAATCCGACGATTGTCCCCACAACGTGGCCGATTACCAATGCCCATACATTCTTAAAGATAAGCGCCAGGGCCACAGAAACGACCGTGTTAGAGATGGCGTTGGCCTGCTCGTACATTACCTTATTTTTAAAGTTCAGTTCTTTTACAAAAAGAAATACCCCGGCGCTCGTAAGGCCATTAAACAAAAAGGAAAGCGAGATAAATTTCAAAATTGGATTTAGGTGTTCGTTTCTATAAAAAAATGAAACTAATGGCGAAGTAAGAAAAAGCAGGGCGAAAAGTAAAATGCCTCGAACGGCTGTCATAATCCATGCTGAATTAAGCGTAGAATCATTGACCTCTTTCCTTTGAACAAGCGCCTTATCAATCCCTGTCTCGGTAAAGAGATTTAGCATATTTATCGCAACCCTCGCAATGCCCATCAAACCAAAATCAATGGGGTTAAGTAACCTCACCAAGATAACGGCTCTCAAAAAATAGAGAACGTTGCTAAAAGCGTAAGAGCAAGCAACCCAAAAGGCGCCCCGCACTACCTTATGAGCCAGTATGCCGCTTTGTTTTTCTATTATGGAATTATCTCTTTCTATTGACATAAACGCGCATATAAGTTAAATATCTCCTGCGATATCCTCCGCCAAGAAAGATACTCATTTAATCCCTTTAGATTTTCAGATAATCTCTTTCTCAAGTTCGGGTCGCGCCTTACCCGAAACAGAACATTTGTCAACTCCTTTACGTTGCGCGGCGTAACTAACATCGCATTATGATTATCCCTTATAATCTCTGGCATAACTTTAGCTTTGGTTGTTACTATCGGCAAATTGTGGAGGGCGCAGGCAGCGAGGACTCCGCTATTTGTGCCTATCCCATTTCTATTCGGAAGGACCGCTATGTCCGAAGCCGATAAGAGCTGTGAGACCCTTTTGTCCAACTGATAACCAGTCCATATGACCTTGCCATCTAAATTCAATTTATGGCTTAGGCCCTGCAAAACCAAGAACTTCTCTCTATTCAAGATTCCCCCTATAATCAAAAGTCTCAGCTTGCGCCCTCCGCGCACCAGTTGCGAAAGGGCTAAAAAAAGCTCTATTAAACCCTTATCCTCTCTTATGAAACCAAAGAAACTAAGGAGCATCTCATCGTCGGATACATTTAATTCTTTCCTCACAAGAGCGCGCTGCTCCTCAGCCCTTGGAATATTTGAACCGACCGGCACAAGCTCAAATTTCCCTTTAAGGAAAGGGAGCCTTAAGATGAAGCTGCTAAAATCGGCGTCGTTGGTAAATATGGCTCTATCACAATAGATTAGGTTAGCAAGGTTCGTTAACCAAAAGAATGGGTCCCTGTTCTTTATGGGATGGGGCAAGTCGTGAAAGGTTATAATTATTTTATAGGAGGGATTCCCCATCTTAAGAAGATATGGCAAAAAATTCATCGCGATATTACAGCCATAGAGCATCCTGTTATACTCTATGTGGACGATATCAGGTGAAATCTCATTTAAAGCCTTCCTTATCTTAAATAAGGCTTTAAATGACCAAACGCTTATTATCGGCAGGACTTCTATCCTATCATACGAATAACAGGATTCTTTTATCCTTGGGTTGGCTGAAGTAATTATATAAAAGGATATATCCTTTTTAAGATTCACCAAATTTTCGGCGAGCGTGCGCGTATAATCGCCGATGCCGCACATCAGGGGATAAAAATTTGCGGTTATTTTGACTACCCTCATCTAAAACCCCTTTTTTATAGGCCTCCTTAACCTAAGCCCCTTCTTTAGAAGGGGCTGCCCTTTGGGCAAATTTTTCTAATGAAAATTTGGGTTAACCTCCCTTGAATGAATTGACCGCAAATCGTATGGTATCAACGAGCCCATATCCAAAATATCTATCCAATGCGTAAAGCGCAAGAACATAGCAAATCCCGCCTACTAAGATGGAGGACAAAAACGTCAGCGTTAAACTGTAAGGGAGGACTAACTTAAGCAGGGCAATCGAAGCGCACATAAGGAGGGTTCCCATCAAAGGGAAAGATAGGGCCTTTATGAATTGAGGCCTCTCCAAGTCCAATCGCATTAACCTATAAATGACCTTCATTATAAAAAAGGTAACTATTATGCTTGCTGCAGCAAAAGCTATAGATGTGCCCACGATACCAATGCCGGCGGTTAGCGGATATATTAGGATGGCAAGTAGCGCAAAGTAAAAACTGGCCAATTTAAATTCAAGGTCAGGACGTCCTGCTCCGTAAAAAACTGGGCTCACCGTCAAGGCGATTGACCTAAAAAATCCCAAGATGCATAATATCCTTACCGGCAGTATAATCGGCGCCCACCTTGCCCCTAAGAAGATTTGGATGAACTCAGGTATGAGCATAAAAATTCCGCCGGCAATCGGTGCGGATAAAGAAGCGACTAAACGCGCCACCTTAAGATATCCTTCCCTTAATTTTGGCAAATCATCCTGAAGCGCCGCGTATGCGGGGAAGACGATTTGTGAAACCAGATAGGTCACGGATGTCGCGGGTTGATTGGCGATTGCAAACGCAAGGATAAAGAAACCCAGCGGGTTCAAACCCAACGCCTTTCCCACCAGGGCATTGGGACCTTGGTAGACAAGAAATACCAATACGCTTGAGCCGAAAACATATTTGCCGAAATGAAAAAGTCCTTTTGCCGCATTTAAATCGAACTTTAGAGTCGGCCTAAAGGGATGCAGCCTATAAGAGAATAGAAAACTGACGAATATGCCGACAACATAGCCGATTACTAACGCCCACACATTTTTAAAAATAATGGCCAAAGCGACACAGACAACCGTGTTGGAGATGGCAAAGGCCTGTTCGTATATAACCTTATTCTTAAAATTTAATTCTTTGACGAAGAGAAGTATCCCGGCGCTCGTGAAGGCACTGAACAAAAAAGAGAGCGAAACGAATTTTAAAATTGGACTTAGGCTTACGTTGCTATAAAAAAGCGCTATTGATGGCGCGAAAAAATAGAGCGCAGCAAAGAGGACGATACACCGAACGGCGTTCATAATCCACGCTGTATTGAGGGCAGGTTCGCCAACCTCCTTCTTCTGAACGAGCGCCATGCCAATCCCGATTTCGCTCCCGACGCTTAAGCAATTAATCACGACCAAGGCGATGCCCATCAACCCAAAATCGATTGGATTGAGAAGCCTCGTTAGAATTATTGTCTTTAAAAAATTAAGCGCGTTGCTGAAGACATAAGAGGCAGCAACCCAAATAGTGCCTCGTGCTACCTTATGGGCAAGCCCTCTCTTCTTCGCGCGTGCATCCTCGAGTGTCATCTCCTATAATCTATTGTGGTTTGCTTAAATATGCCCTCCACCCATCTCGAATTCCCCTAATGCCGCTTCTGATAATTTTGGCATTACGCCAAAGGATACTGCGCAAGATTACGCGAAGGATATATTCGGCTATAAGAACTGGATAGGTGAGTTTATTGAAGTTCTTCAAAAAAGCAAGGCTGTGATTGCGATATAACCAGTATACCACTTCCTCTTTTTTCTCCACCCGACATCCACCAAATGGCAACGAGAGATGTTCAACCACCGCCGTGGGGTCAAATATAATCTTATATCCTCTCTTTAAAACACGAAGACAGAAATCCATATCCTCATACTCTGCAGTTCCCTCAAACCGCTCATCAAATCCGCCTACCTCTTGTATTATCCCTTTGCGCGTTGAGAAATTTACGCCTCTTACATGCATAACCTGGCGCTTTGTATCCTTATAAAAACCTGTATGAGCAAAACCATCTAACCGCCTTACCTTTCCGACCTTGAAGTCAGATACATCCTCTTCATATTTATCCTCTAACGCCCTGCCACCGACTATCCCTACGCTCGGTTCAGCATAATTTACAACGTGCGCTTCTATTAGTCCATCGGCAGGCATTGTATCATCGTCCAAAAAAATGATGATATCTGCGGCTGCCTCCTTTATCCCAACGTTTCTGCCATGCGGAAGATTAGCGGTTGCCTCATAGAAACACCTTAAAGGATAAAAGGTCTTCAGCGAATCGGTTATCTTTTCCAAATCATCTTTATCGCCTTGGCAGACAAGGAGCACCTCAAAATCCTTGTAGCCCTGTTTGTTTAGCTCCATCAACAGCCTTTTGGCTGCCTCTGGCCTGCCATATGTGCAAATCACGACTGAAGCCTTCATCTTAATCCTTAATTAATACTTAAGGCTCCGCTGCTTGCGCCGGTTGCGCCGGTTGCGTTGATAT
>CAZUZR010000077.1:0-4441 GCA_964625025.1 uncultured Planctomycetia bacterium
AGGCCGACTGATGTATGGGAAATACGGGAGCGCCCCAAGGCGCGGTGAAGATTAACCTTTTGAAACATAGTTCAAACATAACGATAAACGCAGGGCAGTCTTAACTGGCGGAGAGAGGAGGATTCGAACCTCCGGAGCAGAAATCTGCTCAACGGTTTTCGAGACCGCCCCATTCAACCGCTCTGGCATCTCTCCCAGATTTTTCAACTGGCGGAGGAGAGAGGATTCGAACCCCTGGAGGGCTTGCGCCCTCAACGGTTTTCAAGACCGCCGCATTCAACCGCTCTGCCACTCCTCCCTTAAAAGAAAACTATAACATAACGGACCTAAATTTTCAACGAAACTTTAGGGCGAGTTCTACGACGAGGTTTTGGCTGAGAACAGCTGATTAAAAATTGCGATATAAGTATCTCTTGCGACGACATAAGATGTATTCAAATACGACTTAAACGAAACTTCCGGGAAGATAAGGTTCATAATAAATGCCGCAACCGAAATATTCGCCAGGTATATAAGCGCGAGGGAAAAGAGATATCCGCTTTTTATTAAATCCGGCTGCTTCGTCTTTAAAAACTCGACCGTCATAACGAAGTGAAATACCAAAGTAAACCCAAGCGTAAATAAAAAGCCATAAATTAAATCGTCGATGCGCCAAAATTTCTTTGCGATAACCCACGCCAAACTCAAGAGAAGTGTATATGTTGGAAAAAAATAAGGCGCGAGGTTAATAAAGATATTGACCTTCGTCGTCTTTACCTCTCCACCTTTCTTAGAGACTTTAAAACTTTTAACCTTCCCAAAAGAGATAAACGTCGCGAAGGCGTGCGTCAATTCATGCCCGAAAATATAAAGGAAATTCGGCTTAAAAAGTATTATGTGAACTACTAAATATGCTGCAGCACCCAATAAAAAATATCTCTGGTTTTGATCTAAAGAATAGATTTTGCCGAGTTCATCGTAGAGAGCATAGGACACCGAAATTAAAAATGGAATGGAAAGTACGGCGAGGGTAAATTTGAATAGGCGCCCCATTATTTTTTAGGTGGCAAAATCACTTCTTTTGCGTCCATATACAGTCGTAATGCTTCGGGGATCGTGACGCTGCCATCTTTATTTTGGTAATTTTCCAAAATTGCAATAACGGTACGGGCAAGCGCAACGCCTGAGCCGTTTAAGGTATGGACTAATTCTGCTTTACCGCTATCCTTAGAGCGATATTTTATATTCGCGCGGCGCGCCTGAAAATCCTCAAAATTTGAACAGCTTGAAACCTCAAGCCATGTCTTTATGGCCGGCGCATACGCCTCTAAGTCATAACATTTGCTCGCCGCGAAACTCAAATCCGCTGTCGACAAAACTACGACCCGATATTGAAGCTCAAGCGCCTGAAGTACTTCCTCAGCGTTTGCAAGAAGTTTTTCCAACTCATCGTATGAGGTTTGAGGCTTTACGAACTTTACAAGTTCTACTTTATCGAATTGATGGACGCGGATTAACCCTTTGGTGTCTTTACCGTAAGAGCCCGCTTCCCGTCGAAAACACGGCGTGTAAGCAGTATAATAAATCGGAAGTTCATCCTCATCTAAAATTTCGTTCGCGTGCAAATTAGTAAGCGGTACCTCAGCCGTCGGGACTAAAAAGAGATCATCATCTTTCAATCTGTACATATCCCCTTCCAATTTTGGAAGCTGCCCCGTCCCTGTCATCGAGGCGCGATTTACCAAAAATGGCGGGGAGATTTCCTTGTAGCCGTGTTTCTTCGTATGCAAGTCGAGCATGAAATTTATCAATGCGCGCTCCAGCTTTGCGCCGTCGCCTTTAAATAACGGAAAGTTGCTGCCGGTTATCTTCGCTGCCCGAGGAAAATCTAAGATATCCAAATATTCTCCCAATTCAAGATGAGCCCGCGGTTCGAAATCGAATTTTCTTTCCTCGCCCCAGGACCTTGCTATCTTATTTGCGGACGAATCTCTTCCGACCGGAATAGATTCATGAGGTATGTTGGGAATATTAAAAAGTGCGCCCTGAAGTTCTTCCTCTATCGATTTTAAACCATCCTCTAATTTTTTCTCCTTTTCAGATATCGCCTTCATCTCTGCAATTTTTGCCTTGGCGTCCTTTTTCTCCTTGAGCGATTTCGCAATTTTATCAGATGCGAGGTTTTTCTTATGTTTTATATCTTCTACCTCTTTTAAAATACTTCTGCGTTTCTCATCAAGAGAAAGGAGTTCTTTGATATCGACCGTAAGCCCGCGGTCCTTTATCGCTTTCTTTACTTTATCGGTATTTTCTCGTATGAATTTTAGGTCAAGCATAATCCTTATTGGGACACCTTTCCGATTAGCACAAGAACCGTCCTAAAATTTGGTGAGCCGCCCGAGACTTGAACTCGGCACCCACGGCTTAAAAGGCCGTTGCTCTGCCGGATGAGCTAGCGGCTCAGATTTCTGTTATCTCCTTTTCCTTTGCTGCCAATACTTCGTCTATCTTCGCGATATATTTATCGGTAATCTTTTGAATTTCGTCTTGACCTTTGAACCTTTCGTCCTCGGTAATTAACCTATCCTTCTCTAGCTTCCTTACATGTTCAATAGCCGCGTGGCGCGCGGTCCTCAAGGAAATCCTTCCGTCCTCAGCCATCTTCTTGACCAACTTTACTAACTCCACACGCCGTTCCTTTGATAAATCCGGAATCTGTATGCGAATTATTTTCCCATCATTTACCGGCGTAATCCCAAGTTCTGACTTTAAAATTGCCTTTTCAATCTCTCCAGCAATAGATGCATCCCAAGGTTGAATTACAATCAACTTCGAATCCGGCGTTGAGATGGAGGCAAGCGATTTCAAAGGAGTTGGCGTCCCGTAATACTCGACCTTTATCCCATCCACCAACGCAGGCGAAGCGCGGCCAGTGCGCACCGTCGCAAATTCGCGCGACACCGCCTCCAAAGTCTTCCTCATCTTTTCTTCTGTGTCGTGGAGAACATCTTTTAATGATGTAAAGTTCATCTTGACATCCTCGCCTCCTTTAAGCGCCAAGGCGCCAAAAGCTTTAAGAATTTTACCCGCTCCTGCGGGCAGGAGCGGGATTTACCTTAAGAAACGATGGTACCTACCTCCTCGCCGAGGCAGGCGCGTTTTATATTGCCCTTGACATTTAAATTAAATACGACTATAGGCAGGTTATTATCCATACAGAGGCTTATCGCGGTTGCATCCATAACTTTTAAGCCCCGCTTTATCACCTCTAAGTATTTCAATTTATCGTATTTTTTGGCGTGTCTATCGATTGCAGGGTCAGCGGAATATATACCATCTACCTTGGTCGCTTTCAAAATCGCGTCCGCGCCGATTTCAATGGCTCGTAAAACTGCGGCTGTATCCGTCGTGAAATATGGATTGCCGGTGCCGCCAGCAAATATTACAACTCGGCCTTTCTCTAAATGGCGTATAGCCCTTCGCCTTATATACGGCTCCGCAACCTGAGCCATCTGAATAGCCGACAAAACCCTCGTAAAACAATTTATCTTCTCAAGCGCGTCCTGTAGCGCCATGCCATTTATTACTGTGGCAAGCATTCCCATATAATCGGCGGTCGAGCGGTCCATTCCCTCTTCTGCAAATTTTTCGCCGCGTAAGATGTTACCGCCGCCGATTACAACGGCAATTTCAATTCCCAATTCTCTGACTTCCTTAAATCGCTCGGCGATTTCTTGACAGGCCTTTGGGTCAATCCCATAACCTTGATTTCCTTGCAATGCCTCGCCGCCTATCTTTAACACAACCCTTTTATATTTTGGCTCTTTTGTCTTAGGCACCATCATCCTTTAAACCTCATCGCCCAATTGGTATCTTGTAAATCTTTTTATTACGATATTCTCTCCGACCTTCGCAATTATTGAGGTCAGATAATCCTTCACCTTTATCAACGGATCCTTTACAAATGGCTGCTCGAGTAGACAAAATTGCTTTACCTCCTCTTCGTTTAAATCGGAAGGTGCATCTTCCCGCTTCAAAAATTTTGGATTTGTTGACGCGATCTGAAGCGTCAAATCCTTGACAAATTTTTGAAAATCTTCGCAGCGCGCAACGAAGTCCGTCTCACAATTTACCTCGACCAAAACCCCAACCCTTCCGTCGTGATGAATATATGAAGCGACCCTACCTTCTCTCGCCGTGCGTGTCGATTTCTTTTGCGCTATCTTTAAACCTCTCTCCTTTAGAATCTGAACCGCCTTATTAAAATCGCCGTTTGATTTCAAAAGCGCCTCTTTACAATCCATAAAACCGGCGCCGGTCATCTCCCTAAGTTTTTTTACATCATCTGCTTTAACCATAATACTATGCCTTTGTCGTTCTCTTCTTTTTTATTGACGGCTCTTCTTCGGTAACCTTGCCCTTTAACGCTTTTTTCGCTATCTTCTCGACTTCTTCTTCATCA
>CAZUZR010000078.1:0-4400 GCA_964625025.1 uncultured Planctomycetia bacterium
TGCGGGAAATTTTTTAAGCCAGGAACTCGCGATAGTTACCGGCGCAGTTGAGGTGTTGATGGTTGATGTGCAGTGCATAATGCCCGCATTAGTTGACGTCGCTTCTTGTTTTCATACGATGATAGTAACGACATCTGAAAAGGCTAAGTTTCCAGGAGTAAATTATGTGGAATTCAAGGAAGAGCATGCATACAAAACAGCAAAAGAAATCCTAAAGATGGCTATAAAAAATTATAGAAATAGAAGGAGCGAAAAAGTCGATATCCCTAAGGAAGAAATCGGCGTTGTGGTGGGCTTCTCAGCTGAGAATACATTTCACCATTTAGGGGGAAGATTTAGGGCAACTTATAGGCCGCTCAATGACGCGATTATTTCCGGAAGGCTAAGAGGCGTTGCAGGAGTTGTTGGTTGCAACAATCCGAAAATCCCGCAGGATTACGGTCATATAAATATGGTTAAAGAATTGATAAAACATGATGTGCTGGTTGTGCAGACAGGTTGTTCTGCGCTCGCCTGCGGAAAACATGGCCTGCTTCAGCCTGAATCCGCATTTAAATATGCTGGCAAGGGCTTGCAAGAGATATGCGAGGCGGTGGGAATCCCGCCCGTTTTACATTTAGGTTCCTGCGTTGATAATACACGGATTTTAATTGCCTGTTGCGAGATGATTAAAGAAGGCGGCTTAGGAGACGATATAAGCCAATTACCTGTTGCAGGAGCAGCGCCCGAATGGATGAGCGAAAAAGCGATTACCATAGGATTTTATGTAGTTGCGTCCGGAATATTTACAGTATTTTCGCATCCGTTTGGAATATCAGGAAGTCCGGCTATGACGAATTTTCTGACGCAGGAATTCGAAAAAGTCGTTGGCGCAAATTTCGCCTTTGAGGCAGACCCGATTAAAGCAGTGCATCTAATGATCAACCATATTGATAAGAAACGCCAAGAATTGAAATTGAAACCCATGATGTACGAAGCTAGGCAAAAAGTCGAGGTTGGCATTTAGCCGATGGCGAAAAAGGTTTATTGCGACTTAAGTTTATGTTTGGGATGTAAATCTTGCGAATTGGCTTGCGCTGTTGAACATTCAAAGAGCAAAGAGTTATTGAATGCCATTGCCGAGAAATCAAAAAAGAGAGTATCAGTGCAGGCATCCATTCATATGCCTGCTCCCATAAGATGTCAACATTGCGAAGTTGCGGCGTGCGTTTTGGCTTGTATGAGCGGCGCAATGCGAAAGGATGAAAAGACCGGTAAGACAATCCACGACGAAGATAAATGCGTCGGCTGCTGGATGTGTGTTATGGCATGTCCTTTTGGCGCCATAACACCAGAATTCCAAAACAAGATCGTTTTAAAATGCGATTTATGTCCTGATAGGGATACCCCTGCTTGTGTTGAGGCCTGTCCAACAAGGGCATTATTTATAGGGTCTTTTGAAGAATTTCAGAAAAAGGTCGCTAAAAAGAATAAAGTGGGAAAATAACGCCGAAAAATGCAATATATCATAATAGGCAACAGCGCGGCAGGCATTTCCGCTTGCGAGGCAATAAGGGCCGTAGATAAGACATCCCAGATAACGATAATTTCGGACGAGGATTATCCGGCATACTCAAGGTGTCTTTTGTCTTATTATTTAGCAGGCACCATTTCAGAAGGCGAGCTTTTGTTTAAGGATGTAGATTTTTATAAAAAGAACAATATAAAGCCAATCTTAGGCAAAAGCGTCGTTAAGGTCTTGCCAAAGGAGAAATCTATAACGTTAAACGATAAAACAAAGATAAAGTACGATAAACTACTCATCGCAACTGGTTCAAGAGCAAATTTAACTGAAAGCACTGGCATAGAGAAAGAAGGAGTGTTTGCTTTTAGGACGGTTAGTGATGCAAAAAATATTTTAAATAGGCTTAAGAATGTAAAGACCACCTGCATATTGGGTGGCGGCCTCATCGGTTTAAAGGTCGCCTATGGTTTACATGCCCATAACATAAAGATAAAAGTCATAGTGAAATCGCCGCAGTTACTTTCTCAGATGATAGATAAGGATGCAGCATCGTTATTTCAAAACAGAATTCAAAAACATGGAATAGACATATTGACAGGAGTTGAGGCGACGGAGGTTCTGGGAAAAAAAGAAGTCGAAGCCGTTTCATTAGACGATGGTAAAAAAATCGATTGTCAGTTGATCATTATAGGTAAAGGCGTCAGCCCCAATGTAGATTTGGCGAGTGATTGCGGCATCGTGATAGATAAAGGCATCGTTGTTAATCAATATCAACAGACGAATATCGAGGATATTTTTGCGGCAGGCGATGTTGCCCAGGCGCGCGATTTAGTAACAGGCGAATCTACAATAAATGCGCTTTGGCCACACGCGGTCGAACAGGGAAGGATTGCTGGTTTAAATATGTCGGGCCAAAAAACAATCTACGATGGCTCAATGGCTATGAATTCAGTTGAATTTTTTGATCTGCCCGTGATATCCATGGGCATAACACGATATAAAAGCCCCAGTATTTTTGAAGAACTTATTCGCTATGAACCGCAAAAAGAACTATATAAGAAAATCGTCATAAAAGATAACATCGTAGTCGGCACAATTTTGGTTAATTGTATAAATAATGCCGGCGTATATAGGGCGCTTATAAAGAAAAAGTTAGATATAAGCAGTTTAAAAGATATTTTACTTGAGGACGATTTTGGGTTTGCAAAAATTTCGCCATTAATAAATAAAAATAAAGACAGATTCACGCAGGAAGAATATCAAGAGATAATATTAACTTTTAAACAATAGGAGCCAAGTTATGTCAAAGATAGTTGCAGCGAGCGCAATCAGGGGCGCGAAACAAATATATAAGGAAGCAGAGGCTCTCCTTAATAAGGCAATACAGGAGAAAGGCAAGGAAGAAAAAGTAGGTTTTCCCGAAACGGCATTTTATCTGCCAATGGCTTATGCGCTATTAGGGGTTGAAATTAAAACTGTTTCAGATATGCTTCCGGTTTTAGAAGAGGCGAAATCGCTTTTGCACGATGAGCCCTCAGAGAAACTCTGGCTCCCTTACCTGGGCGATGCCTTAGATTCGGGGATTGCAACGCTATTTTGCGAAGAGATTATAGTCGCCCTTCGCTATTTATATGGACAGGAACCGCAACCTGACTGCGTGGGGTTTTATACAGATACGTGGATGAGAAGTTACGGCATTCAATTGGTTGATGGCCGCATGCCAGGATTCGCTGCTATTTTAGGCGCTGCGCCAAATAATAAAATTGCCGTGGATATTGTAAGGGAACTGCAGCAGAGGAATATAATGTCCTTTGTAGGTTCAAATGTAAATGGGAGAAGCATAATAGACCAGCTTAAAGAAGAAAATGTTGAGATGGGCTGGGAGACGTACATCGTGCCCTTCGGTAGAGATACGATAACAGGTATTTATCCTTTAAACTGGGCTATAAGGTCTGCCTTGACCTTTGGAGGTCACAAAAAGGGCGAAGCGTTAAAATGTCTTAAGTATTGCCAAGAAAGGGTCTTTGCCTTTGGCTTGGTTTTAGGTCAACTTGACGATATAAAATATGCTACTGGTGCAGCAGCAATAAATATGGGATTTCCCATAATCGCCGATACAGATATTCCCGAAATAAGACCGAGCGGTATTTGCACATATGAACATCTTGTAAAAGAATTGGACCACAAAAGGATGATACCGACAGCCATACAGGTAAGGGGTGTTAAGGTCAAGATATCAAAGATACCGATACCTGTCCCATATAGCGCCGCATTTGAGGGCGAAAGGATAAGACGGGAACAGATGTATGTTGAGTTTGGCGGAAAGTATTCAACCGCTTTTGAATATTTGAGAATGAAAGATATGGAAGAAGTTGAAGATGGAAAGGTTCAGTTAGTGGGCCCTGATGTAGATGAATTTAAAGAAGGTTCCGCTGCGCCATTAGGGATTTTGGTTGAAGTCGCAGGCAGAAAGATGCTGAAGGATTTTGAACCCATACTTGAAAGGCAGATTCACACGTTTTTAAATGAGGCGATGGGCATATTTCATATGGGTCAGAGGAATACCTGCTGGGTAAGGATAAGTAAGGACGCATATGCAAAGGGTTTCAAACTAAAGCACTTTGGAGTAATTATACATGCAAGAATCCACGATACTTATGGCGCGATTGTAGATAAGGTGCAAGTTACGATTTACACAAAGCAGGAAGACGTTGAAGGAATTTTACCCCAGGCAAAGAAGGCATACGAGGAAAGAGATGAAAGATTAGCAGGGATGACCGATGAAAGCGTTGACACGTTTTATAGTTGCTCGCTATGTCAAAGCTTTGCGCCGAATCACGTCTGCATGGTAAAGCCGGAAAGGCTTGGGCTTTGCGGCGCCTATAGTTGGCTTGAT
>CAZUZR010000079.1:0-2945 GCA_964625025.1 uncultured Planctomycetia bacterium
GACGCTGCCGGGGTTAATTAAGTCCGTTGTTATAACTTAACAGCGGACTTTTTATTTGTAGCGGACTACTCTCCAAAAAGGGAGTTTCAGAGGGAAAAGAACGTTTTCACTCTGAAGGCAGGAAGCATCTTATGCGGAAGGAAGATAAACATTAAAAAGAAACCATCAGGGTTTCCTTTTAAGGAGCGAGGCTGGCTACTTAAAATGCAAGCCGAGCGACAGAGTAGCGACGCTGCCGGGGTTAAATTAGCCCGATGATTTCATCGGGCTAATTTTATTTTAGTAAGCCTTGACCGATATAAAAAAATATGATATATTTTAATATATGTAGTTCAAAATGGAGCGGGTGAATCTTCTGGGGTATATGGGGCAAGCGCAAGAGATGATATCACGAAGGGCGAGAGAACGTAACAGAAAAGGTTTTACGTTACTTGAGATAATCATTGTGCTCGTCATCATGGTTTCGTTCATTTCAATGGCCATTCCTTTTTTTGGGCGATTGTTTCCTTCTATGGGCCTTAATAATACCGCTCGTCAGATAGTAACCGTTCTTAGGACGGCACGAAGTTATGCGATTACAAATAATGCTAATTACAACGTAGTGTTTACTATCGCCACCGAGCCAGACCGATTTTATATAACTAATGCCGCAGGGACGATGATGGATAAGGGTTATCCTACCCCAGTAGGAGTTAACCTTGGAGCAAATGATACAGTAACATTCACTCAAGGCGGGGGGTTAACTAATGCCGCTAACAAAACTGTTACCATTTCAGCAGGAAGCAGTACAAAAACAATAAACGTCAACGGCATAACAGGGGTGGTTCAAATTCAATGATGAAAATCAGAGCGCTCAACGGCTTTACTTTAATCGAGATAATTATATCGTTGGCCGTCCTCGCGATTGGAGTGGTGGCGCTTTTGTCCCTTTTTCCTGTCGGCTTTGACTCCGCAGCGCGTTCTGCCGATTTAACAAAAGCCACCGTTTTTGCACAGCAGAAGATGGAAGATATCAAAAGGACTGGTTATCCAGTTGCAGCGGTTGCTACGCCTACCCCTTTTTCAGATACAAGGTTTACTTATACGATTGCCGTGTTGGCTTTGAGCCCTCCGGGCAACCTCCAGCAAGTTACATTAACAGTTTCGTGGACATATAGAGGCAGGAGTTATAATGAGACTTTCATCACTTATATCCCCAAATATACTCCATAAAAGGGGATTAACCCTACTTGAGATAGTGGTCGTCGTTACAATCTTTTCGATTATTGCGACGATGGTTTTTATGGTCTTTAGGCCTGCGCTTGAATCCTGGCGAAGGACAGAATCCCATTCAGAGATATATCAAAATGCGCGCACAGCGTTAGATATGATGGCTCGCGATTTGAGCGCCGCTATCTTAAGCACTTCTGATTCTAGTATTACCTTCAGAGGATTTAATGGTTCAAGCCCATGGAGGACGAACAGCATAGGCGATGAAGTATATTTTGTCGCCGCGCTAAATCCCACTGATCCTAGTGCGAAGTTTGAATTATGCAAGGTAGGCTATTGGCTCGATGGAAAAGGGACAGCGACTACGAGTAAGGATGATGAATTAATAAGATATTACGATATACAAACTGTATCTCCTCCAAATTACGATTTTTCTGCTAACAGTACCAGAAGTGCTAAAATCGCATTGTACGTGACCTATTTAAATGTTAGATATTACGATTCCACGGCCGCCACTTGGAAGGATACTTGGAATTCCGCTGGCGCTGAATCCGGCAGGTTGCCGAGGATGGTTGAGATAACGATTACGGTTAGGGAACCTGTTCCGTTAAATCCAAGCGACCCAAAGACCCAGCAATTTTTAACTAATGTATTTATCCCCGCAGGTCAGTAATAGGATATCGTTAAGAAGCCTATCATCATCCTAGAGCTTTCGCGAAACCCCTTATTGCTTTTATGCTTGACAACGGACCACCGCCAAGTTATATTAAATTCTATTCATGGAAAAATTTCCCACTCAGAATATCCGCAACGTAATTTTGGTTTCCCATTCTGGCTCAGGCAAGACTTCGCTCGTCGAAGCCCTCCTTTTTAACGCTAAGATGAGCACGCGTTTTGGCAGGATTGTCGAAGGAAATACGCACTCAGACTTCAATCCCGACGAGATAGAGCGAAAGATATCAATCAACTCAAAAGCCCTTCACGCGATTTGGAAAAATACGAAGATAAACTTATTGGATTCGCCAGGGTACGCAGATTTCGTCGGAGAGGTAATCGGGCCATTGCGGGCAGCTGATTGCGCGATATTACTAGTAGACGCAGTCCACGGCATTGAAGTTGGGACTGAACGCGTCTGGCAATTTTTAGAGGCGAAGAATATCCCTCGGCTTATTTTTATAAATAAATTGGATAAGGAAAACTCGAGTTTCGAAAATACATTGAGCGCAATTCGCGAGAGATTCGGAAGAGGATGTGTAGCGCTACAGAACCCAATTTTCTCCTAGGCATCTTTTAAAGTTATTGTAAATATTTTATCAAAAGATGAAATCGCGAAACTCCAAGAGCCCGATAAAACGAAGGTGGACTCCTCTACCGAAGCTGAGGCTGCGGCGGAGAAGTTAAGGGAGGAATTGCTCGAGAATATCGTCGAGACAGACGACGCCTTAACCGAGAAGTACCTCGAGGGTAAGGAATTGTCTGCGGATGAAATAACAAAGGCATTAAAGTCAGCCTGTGCGAACGCAAAGATTCAGCCAGTGTTTTGCGGTTCAGCGCTGCAGGATATTTCGATTCAACCCCTACTTAACGCAATCGTAGATTTGTTGCCATCGCCTGCGGAACGACCAGCGATAGAAGGCATACATCCTAAAACAAAGGAGCCGCAAAGCCGAAACTCGACCGATAGCGAGCCATTTTCAGCATTTATATTTAAAAATGTGTGGGACCCGTATGTCGGG
>CAZUZR010000079.1:2955-4240 GCA_964625025.1 uncultured Planctomycetia bacterium
AGTTAACGCTTTTTAGGGTTTTTTCAGGGACGTTGGATTCGAACGGCACTTTTTATAATTCGACGAAAGATTTAAAAGAGAGAATAGGCCAAATCTATATTTTACAAGGAAAGGAGCAGATTCCCATTCAAAAAGTAGGCGCGGGTGACATAGCGGCAGTTGCAAAATTAAAAGATACACATACAAATGACACGATTTGCGACGAGAGGAATCCGATTACATTCGAGCCTGTTCTGTTTCCTGAGCCTGCAATCTCAAGTTCGGTCAAGCCAAAGTCGCGCCAAGACGAAGAGAAGATAATGAGCGCGCTCAACAGGCTATCAGCCGAAGATTTAACTTTTAAGTACGGCCGCGACCCACAGACGAAGGAATTGATAATCTCCGGAATGGGCGATTTACATTTGGATGTAATGATAGATAGGATGAAGAAGCGATTCAGTGTAGAGGTTGAAATCGGGACGCCAAAAGTTCCATATAAAGAGACTGTTACAAGGAAAGTTCAGGTTCAAGGAAAGTATAAGAGGCAATCCGGCGGGCGTGGGCAATATGGTGATTGCTGGCTTGAATTGGAGCCACTGCCTCACGGTAAGGATTATGAATTTGTAGATAAGATCGTAGGCGGAGCTATCCCAAGGCAATATATCCCATCCATTGAAAAGGGAGTGAAAGAAGCGCGGCAAAGCGGGATGCTTGCCGGCTATCCGGTTGTCGATGTGAAAGTTACCGTTTATGATGGTTCTTTTCACGAAGTAGATTCCTCCGATATGGCGTTTCAAATAGCAGGTTCGATGGCTTTTAAAAAGGGGCAGGAAGAAGCAAACCCTGTTCTGATAGAGCCGATAATGGACGTCGAAGTTATTGTCCCCGAAGAATATCTAGGACAGATTACAGGCGATATAAACTCACGCCGAGGCCGAATAATGGGCATCGAATCACGGGGCAAACAGCAATTTATCAAGGCCACTATTCCATTAGCTGAAATGTTCAAATATGCCACAGAGCTTCGCTCGATGACGGGTGGGCGGGGTTCCTATTCAATGCGGTTCTCACATTACGAAGAAGTTCCTGCCAAAATTTCACAGATTATAATCTCCCAATCCAAAAAAGCCAGCGAGGAAGTGCATAAATAACATTCTTTAAATTTCATATAGATTATTCTTTTCTTTCATTCTGAATATCTCCCGCACCGCTCGTTTCGACCCAGCGTGTCTCACTCGCTTAAGTGAATCTTCTCGCTCTCTCTTTAGATTAAACTGTGGAGAACCTTGCCCGCTCGAATCTTCAA
>CAZUZR010000080.1:0-3921 GCA_964625025.1 uncultured Planctomycetia bacterium
CGCTCGGCAAAAGGCGTTAAGGGCATAAGCCTTAACAAGAAGGACGAAGTGATTGCTATGGAAATAGTAAACCCAGAGGCAACAGTTCTTACCATTACATCTTTGGGTTTCGGCAAAAGGACGCAATTTAAGGAATACAGAACTCAAAGCAGAGGCGGCAAGGGGATTATTAATATTAGAATGACAAAGAAAAACGGCGAAACAGTTGGCCTGAAGACAGTTTTCGATAAAGACGAGATAATGTTGATTACAGAAAGGGGAGTTATAGTCCGCTGCCCAGTTAGGGATGTTCGCACAACGGGCCGAGCCGCGCAAGGCGTAAGGACTATTAAGCTCGATACAAAAGATAAAGTTGCCTCTGTTGCTTCAGTTGTGGTAGAAGAGGAAGGCGAAGAGGGCGAGGAAACCGAAGACGAAAAGTAGTCATTCAAAATATATTGAATTATTGTTCTTTCTCATATCGCTTGGGATAATTTCTGTGGCCTTGGCGGACGAGATTTTAACTACGGATGGGGAAAGATATGAAGGGATAATTATCGACCAATCTCCGTCGGATATTACGATTCGATTAAAGGACAAAGCCGTCAGGGTTGATAGGTCGAATGTAACATATATTAAGAAATGGGCCAAGGAAAAAAATGAGGCGCTGACAGAAGGATGGGCGGTTTCGGACGAGCAAAAGATTAGCAATTTAAAGGCCAAGGAAGCAGAGTTAAAATACGCCGATTCCGTTAGGTTCTCAAGCGAACCGTGGGAAATTTATGAAGAAGACGCTTTTATTGCGTTTCATCATCAAGAGGGAATTGTAAGGAGCCGCCTCGAAGGAAAGGTAGCTAATTATTGTAGAAAAGTTGCTGACAAACTTGGCTATCGCGAGTTTAAGCTTTATGATAAGACCACCTCACCCGATTGGAAGTTAAAATTTAAATTCTATTCATATCGCACATTTAATAGCTGGAAGGATGCGCTAAGTGCTAGGGGAATAATAGATGTAAGTAATGTAGCGGCTTTCGCGGCTGGAAATAGAAGGGTATTTTTTTACGAATTATATATGAAGGAGGATGTTATCTATCACGAGATTTCACATGAGATATATGACGAGTTCATAAAAAATGCAAGAACTCCGCGCTGGTGGTCAGAAGGCATAGCCCAATATACGCTTTTGACCACGCAGGAAGCGAGGGAGGATATATCAAAATCGAGGTTTCGAGCGCTTACGGATAAACAAATTTCGCTCTCAGGTAGGGATTATTCCATAGAACATATTTATGAGGATGGCTTAAGTCTTATATATTTTTTGGTCAGGGACAAAGGAAAAGAGAAGTTCCAAGAATTTAATTATAACTTAAGGCAGAACAGACAATTTGATAAAGTGCTCTTTGAAGTGTATGGTTTTGAAAATATCAACGCCCTTGAGAAGGCATGGGTTGAGTATTTGAAGAAGATAGATGTTGAAGATATAGTTGGGCAGAAGGAGTAAATGACGGATGTCCCCATCGTCTAGAGGCCTAGGACAAGAGCCTTTCGAGCTCTCGACCGGGGTTCGAATCCCCGTGGGGACGCCAGAAATTTTGAATATTAACTTTAAAAATTTTTGGCGGCCGTAATTGGATTCGAAGAGAGCGAGCGCCAACCTAATGGGAGGAAAAGCAAGCGCCACGATAGTGGTGCGAAGCGAAAGCGAGCGGGTGGCCGACCCGAAGACGACGATAGTCGGCTGAGGGCGCCGAATCCCCGTGGGGACGCCAGAAATTTTACCCTATAAAAGCAAGAAAATTTTGTTGACAAACCCAGTTTTTAAAGATATCTTATTTAGTGTTATTTTTGGGCTTATGGGGCATTTTTCAATAGTCGATTTAATCAGTAAAAATCCAAAATTTTTAGATTGGATAGTTAAGTCTACATTCCCGGATATCTTAGTCGCATTGGGAGGGTTTTTAATAGGCAAGGCAATTTACAATTCATATTTTGAAATGGCCTTTGATGGGCCCAAGAAAGGGGTGGTGGCGTATGAACGCAAAGAAGATAGCTTATAATTTTATGTGTGCATTTTTTGTGGCGCTATGTCTTTTATTTACCTTTGATAACTTACTGTTCGCTGCTACGTTAATGGTCGCGGATTTTGAGAGCGGAAGCCAGCCGAACAATGTAGGAGGCGACTTCGGAACCTGGGAGATAAATCCAGAGGACGAAACTCAAGGTTGCGATATGGGATTTGCGGTTTTAGACGATGTTATGGGAAGGGCGAGTTGTGTTTTAAAGATAGATTACGATGTCGCATCCTCAGCACCTGCATTTAACGGCATTTGGATGAAACTCAATAATATAGACTTGACCCAATACGATGAGTTTAGCATGTTGATAAAGGGCGATGAAGAGGCCGGTTTTACGACACAGTTCAAGATGGAACTTAAAACCGCAAAAGGTCAGCGCACGATTTATAAAATAAAGGGGATCACAAAGGACTGGCAGAAAGTTATCATCCCGATGGAGAAGTTTAGGATGATAGACTCCGTAAACGATTGGTCTAGGATGACCGAACTGGTATTTGTGTTCGACGATTTGACCGTCTCATACAAACAGGGCACTTTATATGTAGATGATATCGCGTTTACCTCAAAAGGGGTCGTTCAATAAAGGGGCGCAAGAAAAGAGGTGTAAGATGGATAAGAAGGATTTTTTACTGTTTAGTGCGGGCGTATTATTTATCGCTCAGTTAGTATTTTCAAATAACGTTTTATCCCAAGAGGAACCTTACGCTTTGCTCGTAGACGATTTTGACCACGGTAAGATGTACAACCTCTTGTACGGCAAGACTCAGGGCGATGAAGAGAAACCCGGGGGTTGCGTGCCCAATTTCACAAATGACCCTGCGGTGACCTATGGCAGAAACGGCTCTTCGCTAAAACTGGATTTTGACGTTACGGTAAAAGAGAGCTTTTCCTATTATTGGTCGAAGTTTAGTTCTAAATATCAAACCATAGTTGAAGATAAAGTAATAGATGTTATCGACATTAGGGATTTGAGCGAATACGATTATCTCTCCTTTTGGATGATGGACCCCCAGGGCGGAGTAGATTTTACTGTGGAGTTACATCAGGATGTAGATGAAGATGGCGTATATCTTATTGGTAAGGATATCTCGGCACCCGCTGGCATAAAGAGATATCACAATAAAGATATGGTTGGCAAGTGGCAGAAGATCGCAATACCCCTTTCGTATTTTAAAAGCATCACCGATTGGCGGAAGATTATGGAGCTCGTCTTCGTTTTTAGGAATGGCCGCGGCATACCAAATGGGACAGTTTATATAGATGACATATTATTTGGAAAGGGTTATGGGCAGGCACAGATGGTAGACCCGACCACAGTAGTTATTGCGCCATATCGCTCCACCTTTAAATGCGATGGGGAAAACCTAAGGGACGGTTTCGCTTTTAAGACGATAAATAACCTTTCGGTTGAAACGACAGCAAGGAGCGGTGAGCCGAGATTGGAATATGTTAAATTTGAATACTCAGATGATGGGGGCCAGACCTGGAGGACGATAGCAAAGGATTATGATTTAACCGACCATCTTTATAACGCCGAGTGGACAACCACAGGATTAGGCCTAACGAATAGATATTTGGTGAAGGCAACCGTAGGCACAATATCTGGCGTTGAATCGCCGATGGTTCCAGCGATTGCGGATTGCACAATAAGACGTTAAGTTGGACTACGAATGGATTCGGTCGTTTTAAGGGGCGATATCTTAACGCCAAACGGCATAGCAAAAGATGGCTGGCTCTTTGTGAGGAATGGAAAGATTGCTCAGATAGGTAAAGGCGTTCCAAAGGAAGTAGGCCCCGCACAAATTATAGATGCGAGGGGCTATTTCATCTCGCCAGGATTTATAGATTTACAGATTTATGGGGGCCC
>CAZUZR010000081.1:0-3843 GCA_964625025.1 uncultured Planctomycetia bacterium
GATTTCCCAGACCCCTCAGGCCCTTCGAAGGTAATAAATAAACCTCTCATAGCTTTCTTCGCCACCTCGTCCCATCCTTTGTGTCTTCTAATATAATACCCTTCTCTTCCAACTCGTTACGTATTCTATCAGCTTCTTTAAAATTCCCTTGTTTTTTATATTCCAAACGCTTATTTATATATTGTTTTATTTCTTCATCGGACATTTCAACAGGTACAACCTTAAGAAAAGTTAATCCAAAAACATCTGCAATTTCTTTTATTATATCCATGGCATAGCGCAATTTAAAATTCTTTAATTCATCCTTACTATCTATTAATCTATTGCATCCGTTTACCATATCGAATAAAACAGAAAGCGCCCTCGGAGTATTAAAATCATCATCCATATATTCAATGAATTTGTCTTTAAAGGGCTTTATAAATCCAGTCCCTTGCTTAATAAGTTGGCTTATATCTGTAGTGCCATAAATCTCATCTAATTTTTTCATTAATATATCAATACGTTCATATGCCTTTTTTGCCTCTTCCATTTTTTCTTCGGTATAATCTATAGGATGTGAATAATGCGTAGACAAAAAGAACAATTTCAATAAATCAGCATTCTTATATTTGTCTATAAAATCTTTTATCGTCACAAAATTCCCCAACGACTTGGCCATCTTCTGGCCGTTTATAGTTAAAAGGCCATGATGTATCCAATATTTCGCAAAAAGCTTCCCGGTCAACGCTTCTGACTGAGCAATCTCATTTTCATGATGAGGGAAGACCAAATCAATTCCGCCTGCATGTATATCCAGAGTGTCTGTCTTTAGATATTTTGTACTCATAACAGAGCATTCAATATGCCAACCCGGACGGCCATTCACCCAAGGACTATCCCAAAAGGGCTCATTCTCTTTTGACTTTTTCCATAAAGCAAAATCTAAGGGGTCTTTTTTCTCTTCATCCGGCTCAATCCTCGCACCGCTAAGCATCTTGTCTATACTCTGACCAGATAATTTTCCATAATCTTTAAATTTACGCACGTTAAAATATACCCCACTATCTGTAACATATGCATAGCCTTTAGTTATCAATTCCTGTATGTGCTTGATCATAGCATCAATATTTTCTCTTTCAGTTGCCCGAGGTTCATAGTCTCCTCTCTGAATACCCAAGGCCTCTAAATCCTCATAATAACTATCAATATATTTTTTAACCAAATCTTTCCAATCTATTTTAAGCTCGTTGGCACGGTTTATAATCTTGTCATCTATATCCGTGATATTACGCACAAACTTAACATTGTATCCTCGATATCTTAAATATTGTCTAATTACCTCAAAGATAAAGAGTGAACGCGCATGTCCAATATGGCAGTCATCGTAGACTGTAACCCCACAAGTATACATCTTCACTTCGTCATCTTTAAGAGGGGTAAATTCATCTTTCTTTTTAGTCAGAGAGTTATAGATACGAATACCCATTCTATTTTTTATTTATGGAGACAACAGCGTAAGCGGCTATCGCTTCGCCTCGGCCAAGGTCGCCCAAGCCCTCGGGAGTAGTGGCTTTAATATTTACATCACCTTTCTCAATCTTTAAAGCGCCAGCGATGTTCTCCTTCATCTGTTCTTTAAAAGGTGCTAGGCACGGTTCCTGGGCTACGATAGTCGCATCTGCGTTGAGAATAGAGTATCCTCTCTTAGAAATTAGGCTGGCTACTTCGAGGAGCAACTTTAAACTAGAGATGCTTTGATAGGTGGGATCATTATTAGGAAAAAGTTCTCCGATATCTCCTGCGCCCACTGCCCCTAATAGTGCATCACAGAGGGCATGTATCAGGACGTCGGCATCGGAATAACCATCTAAGCCTTTTAAGTAAGGAATTTCTACTCCACCCAATATTAACTTTCGACCCTCTATGAGCCGATGGACATCGTAACCTATACCAACTCTCATTTTTCTTGCATCTTCAATAGTGCTTTTGCGAATATCAAATCTTCAGGCGTAGTTATCTTAATGTTACTATAAGAGCTCGGCACTATGCTCACTTTGTAACCTAACCTCTCGACTAAAGAAGAATCATCGGTAGCCTCTAAACCTCCTTCTCGCATCGCCTTCTCATAGGCTTTCAGAATTAACTCTCTTTTGAAAACCTGAGGAGTCTGGATTTCCCAAAGACTATTTCTATCCAGCGTAGATTCTACAATTAATTCTCCCTTTTTGCTCCTAACTCCTAACCCCTGGTTATTAACTTTCTTTATCGTCGAGCAGACAGGGATAGCCGTAACCGCAGCGTCAAGTTTTAGAGCTTTTTTAATAGCACCGGAGATAATCTTTTGTGTAACAAAAGGTCGAACGCCATCATGAATAAGAACAAAATCGGTATTTTTATCGACCTTGTTTAACCCACGATAAACAGATTCTCCGCGCGTAGAACCACCCTCGACGATATTTACAACCTTACCTATCCCTTCCTTTGAAAGTTCTCTTTGGAGCAACCCAAAATTATCCTTATTTATCACTACAATAATCTCCTCGATAAGAGCGGATTCAGCTAAAACCTTTAAAGTTCGAATCAATATCGGCTTATCACCAAGGATTACAAATGGCTTATCTATATTTTTTTTAAGGCGCCATCCTCTGCCTGCTGCAGGCACTATTGCTGTTACTTTCACCCCGTTACACACCCCTTTTATACCCCGTTACAGCACAACAGTGTGTAATGGGGTTCATAACCTATCGTCTATTACCCTCTGGCTTAGTGAATATCATCCTTCCGGCTTGGGTCTGTAGGACGCTAGTGACAACTACCTTAATCGTCTGACCTATGTAGCGTCTCCCTTCTTCGACCACGACCATCGTCCCATCGTCTAAGTAGGCTACACCTTGATTGTATTCCTTGCCCTCTTTGATGAGTTTGACTTCCATCAATTCTCCCGGTAGGACTATTGGTTTTAAGGCGTTAGTCAATTCGTTTATATTCAGAACGCCAACATCTTGGAGCTCTGCGACACGGTTTAAATTATAGTCCGTGGTAAAGATCTTGGCGTTGAGCACCTTAGCTAATTTTACCAGTTTACTATCAACATCTGACAAATCAGGAAAATCCTCCTCGTGAATCTTCACATCGACCTTTGAATCCCTCTGTAATTTATGAAGGATCTCCAATCCTCTCCTGCCTCGATTGCGCTTCAGGGGGTCTTGAGAATCGGCAACCTGCTGGAGCTCCTTTAAGACGAATCTTGGAATAACTAATCTCCCCTCAATGAATTTCGTCTGGCATACATCAGCAATCCGCCCATCGATAATCACACTTGTATCTAAAATGATGATTTCCTCTCCACGATCCTGCCGGGCAAACTTCACATAAGGGATAATCAAGTTAAATTCGTCTCTACCCCTCATCGCCATCACCATACCCAAATAGCAGAATATCAACGTCAAGACTACGCGCAGTATTGAGCGCGTCCCTTCGCTTAAGGGAAGAAGAATAAAGGCATCAGCAATAAGCTTAGCCATAATCAACCCGAAGATGAGCCCGAAGACCGCTGCCGAAAGCCCTCTAACCGAGACCTTTCTCATGCTCGCTTCAAGACCGATGATGATTAATGCAGCGAACAATCCTAAACCTACGCCAATCATGCCTCCAAGATTGCTCAGTATAGAACCCACTTGATAACCTACAAGCATACTGACGATAATAAAAAATACCCTAATGAAAATTAAAGTCATTACTCCCTCCCTTTTATGATATGTTTCGTTTACCGTGTACCGCTTACCGTTACGGTAAACGGTAAACAGCGACGAGCGAAAGCGAGGAGCGGGTAAACGGTAAACGTAACTGGCTATTTTGAAT
>CAZUZR010000082.1:0-3795 GCA_964625025.1 uncultured Planctomycetia bacterium
TAAATCTAAGACGAGAAGTTACAGGGACCTTCCGATAAGATATTTTGAGTTGGGCTCTGTCTATAGAAATGAGAAATCTGGAGTTTTGCACGGGCTTTTGAGGGTGCGCGGATTTACGCAGGATGATGCACACATATTTTGCTTAAAGGAGCAAGCGGTTGATGAGATAAAGGGCGTGATAGATTTCGTTGTGGATGCGCTAAAGGTCTTTGGTTTTTCCGAATATAATGTTAAGTTATCAACCAAACCGGATAGATATATCGGCACGGATTCGGATTGGGAAGAAGCAACGAAGGCATTGGAGGATGCGCTAAATTCCAAGGGGATGGATTATAAAGTTCATGAAAGAGAAGGTGCCTTTTATGGGCCGAAGATAGATATAGAATTAAAGGACGCCTTAGGGCGGGCCTGGCAGTGCGCGACGATACAATGCGATTTTGCGCTTCCGCAAAGGTTCGATTTAAAATATGTTGGCCAAGACGGGAAAGAATACACGCCGATTATGCTGCATCGGGTAATATTAGGGTCGATGGAAAGATTTTTAGGTGCGCTCATAGAGCATTATGGCGGGGCATTTCCAGTATGGCTTTCGCCAGTCCAAGCTGTTATAATACCAATTGCAGACGAACATAGAGATTATGCAGAAATAGTTAGGGATAGATTACAAGATAGCGAGATAAGAGTAGGGTTAGATAATAGAAATGCGCGAATGGAATATAAGATTAGAGATGCTGAGGTTACGAAGGTTCCGTATATGCTCATCGTTGGGGGAAAAGAAGCAAAATCAGGAACTGTTGCGGTAAGGGAGAGGGGTAAAGGCGATTTAGGGCAGATGAAACTTGACGAATTTGTTGAAAAGATAAAGAAAGAAGTCAATAATAAGAAATAAATTTGGGTGTGTATTTCCTCTTAGGAAGAGAGGAATGGCAAGGGGAGAAACAGCGTTTCTTCCCTTGCAAGTGGAGCTCGGCGGTTGAACGTAAGCCGTGAAGAGGTCATATTCAAGACTTAGGTTGAGCCGCCACTAACCATATTTCGGAGAAACCGAGAACACTACAGGAGGTGGTTCTATCCAATTTCAAGCAAAATCGATTCGGGTAAATGAGAGGATAAGGATAAAAGAAGTAATGGTCATCGGCGCAAATGGCGAGCAACTTGGAGTAATGGCGCCAGAGCAGGGTTTAAAAATAGCACAAGAGGCGGGGTTGGATTTAGTTGAGGTTGCTCCGCAGGCAAAACCTCCTGTGTGCCGAATAATGGATTTCTCGAAATATAAATATGAACAGGAGAAGAAAGAGAAGGAGGCGAAGAAGAAACAGCACGCAATTCACATCAAAGAGATTAGGATTAAGCCGAAGATCGGTGACCACGATTATCAAGTGAAATTAAGTTTCATCAAGAAATTCTTGGAGCGTGGCGATAAAGTTAAAGTTACGCTTCTTTTCCGTGGGCGAGAGATGGCACACCCAGAGCTTGGAAGAAAAATTTTGGAAAGGTTAAGCGGCGATATCGCCCAAGTGGGCGAGATTGAGAAGCCGCCCCTTCAAGAAGGGCGTGCGATCACGATGGTCTTAGCCCCGAAATAGTTGAAGTTTTGCCTTTGGCTTGGAAGGAGTACTTTATGCCGAAGTTAAAGACTCGCAAATCAATAGCGAAGAGGTTTAAACTCACGAAGGGCGGCAAGATATTAAGGCACAGGGCGTTTAAAAGCCACCTTTTGTCAAAGAAATCGAGCAAGAGAAAGAGGAGCTTGCGCCGACCGGATTTAGTTAGCAAGGTAGAACGCAAGAAGATAAAGAGGCTACTGCCTTACGCGTAATCCTTCGATTTCACTTTAGGATTACGTCCTGAGCATAGTCGAAGGACGTAAAAAGCGCGTTGGATTATTTTTGACGATGAGCATAAAAATAAGTAAAGAAGGAGCATCATAAATGCCTAAAGCAAAATATGCGCCTGCAAAGAGACAACGGAGAAAAAAGGTATTAAAGCGAGCAAAGGGTTATTATCTCGGAAGGTCGAAGTTATATAAGAAAGCGGCAGAGACTGTAATAAGGAGTTTAGCCTATGCATATAGGGATAGAAAGGTAAAGAAACGCGAAATGCGCTCGCTTTGGATTGCACGAGTTAATGCAGCTTGTCGAGGATTTGGGATAACATATTCAAAGTTCATTAACGGCTTAAAGAAATTGAAGATCGCTTTGGACAGAAAGGTCCTCGCCGATTTAGCTGCGAATGACCAGCCCGCCTTTAGAAAATTAGTCGAACAAGTTAAGGTTAAGGCGAAATAGATGAACCCCGTTCAAAATTTCATATACGTTATGGATTCATATAGCATCATAACTTATCGCCGCTCAACTTTATCGAGCACTAAACTAAATTTGGGGGAATTTTGAACGGGGTGAGATTAAAGCCGCCGCAGTTTGTGGCGCTCAGTTTCTTGTTTGCGATATTAATTGCGAGCGTTTTACTTTACCTTCCCATATCGCAGGTTGAAGGACGTTCGTTATCTTATTTGGATTGTCTCTTTACCGCAACGACCGCGACGTGCGTTACCGGACTTTCAGTTGTCGACATCGGCAGCACCTTCTCGAGATTTGGTCAGTTTGTCATTCTGCTTTTCGTTCAGATAGGCGGCTTAGGCATAATGACATTTTCTACGATGTTCGCCATTCTTTTGGGGCGCAAACTTACAATTAGGCAGAACGTAATTGTCCAGAACGCGTTAGACCAAACTAAAATTGAAGGCCTAAAAGGCCTTATATTTCACATCATCCTTATTACTTTACTTATAGAAGCGATTGGCGTCGGTATTTTATATACGAGATGGATAAATTTACTTGAATCTGAGCCGTCCTTCGTTTTATATTATGCGATATTTCATAGCATTTCGGCTTTTTGTAACGCGGGTTTGAGCCTATTTCCAAATAATCTATATCAATTTAGATTCGACCCAATAACGATATTTACTATATCATCGCTGATTATCTTAGGCGGTTTAGGTTTCGTTGTGCTGTTGGACATACCGAAGATGAAATTTTGGAGGAAGAACAGGGCGCTTATTTTTGCGAGGCTACATTTACAGACGAAGGTTGCCATAACCGTTACATTTTATCTACTGTTAATCGGCACAACTTTAATATACCTTCTTGAGCATAAAGGGGTTTTAGCGGAACTGCCTTCCACCGGCGAGAAATTGATGAACGCATTCTTTTTATCAGTTACGCCGAGGACCGCTGGCTTTAATACGTTGTTTGTAAGAGAGTTTTCAGCAACCACGCTCTTTTTAATAATCGTGCTTATGTTCATCGGCGCATCGCCCGGGGGAACCGGCGGAGGCATTAAGACGACGACATTCGGGATATTGTTTTCGAGCGTAAGGTCGATGTTGCGCGGCAAAGATGAGTTGACGCTTTTTGAGAGGACGGTTCCTAAAATGATATTTCATAAATCCGTGATGATATTTGTTCTCTCTTCTCTATGGATTGTCGTCGCGACATTTTTGCTTACGATAGTCGATAGAAATTTGGCGACCGCAACCAACTACTTTATGCAATTGTTATTTGAGGCAACCTCGGCCTTTGGAACGGTTGGGTTATCGACGGGAATTACCCCACTTCTCTCGCCTTTGGGCAAGTTGATTATAATTGTCACTATGTGTTTGGGAAGGATAGGTCCGTTGACCTTGGCGATGGCCATAGCGATGCGGCCAATTATAGCGGAATATAAATATCCGCAAGAAAAGGTAATGATCGGATAAAAGCTCCAAAAGGAGGATTAAAGATGAAACAATTTGCG
>CAZUZR010000083.1:0-2832 GCA_964625025.1 uncultured Planctomycetia bacterium
CGCTCCCTAAAAGGAAACCCTGATGGTTTCTTTTTAGTATTTATCTTCCTTCCGCTTTAGATGCTTCCTGCCTTCAGAGGAAAAACGGCCTTTTCCCTCTGAAACTCCCTTTTTGAGTTCGATTCCAAACTGGAGCTGGCGAAGGGAATCGAACCCCCGACCCGCGGTTTACGAAACCGCTGCTCTGCCCCTGAGCTACGCCAGCTGAAAAGAAATAAGCTCAAAAGAAGCCTATTCTTCTTTATTATTTTACTTCGATTACGCAGTTTGTGCTGTCGAATTGATTTGGGACACAAGCATTGCAGGATGGATCACTTTGCCAGGTTCCATCAACGTAAAATTTATACTCGTAACGGCCTGGTCTTAAATTCAAAGTTGCCTTCCAATCATCCTTCCAATCCTTCTTCATAGGGTTGGCACTTGTATCCCAATTATTAAAATCTCCTGCAACGCTTACGCTGTTGGCGTATGGGGCAATGAGTTTGAAGATAACCTTCTTCGCCCCTGCCTTTGCTGCTGCCGTTCTTACCATAGCTCATCCCTCCTTTCCAAAATTTAAATGGTGCCGAGGAGCGGAATCGAACCGCTCACGCCGGGATTTTCAGTCCCGCGCTCTACCATCTGAGCTACCTCGGCACGCTTTTGTTTAATTATATAATGCCTCAACACAACAAGTCAACGCTATTTGCCGAATATCTGCTCTAATTTTTCTTTTATCTCTTTCGCCTTCTCTGCGGCCTCGCCGCCTAAAATTTTACCTATCTCTTCTATCTTCTCACCTGCCTTTTGAGGTCTTTCTAATAGCCGCTGGACGCCATCCGAAATCCTGCGCATCATCGCCTGCTTCAAAGCACGTTGAATTTCAGGCCCAAACCGAAAATCGGGCTTTTCTAAATTCCCGCCTATCTTAAACTCAAAACTTATCGTCCCTTTTTCATCCCTTAAAAATTGGATTACATATATCGTCGGCAACTCAAAGAGTATCGTCTGTGACGGATCGCCTATTGGTTCCACATCGACATTTTCAATCCTCACCTTATTGGTGATATCTAAATTTCCTCTATCGCATAATGCCTTCGAGTCCATATTTAAACTTCCGCTCTTTATGACGATGGATAAATTCTTGCCATAATATGGGGTAAATTTAGGAAGTGAAACGCTTTCGAATTTTATATCTCCATCGAAGCTTATCGGCTTCGATATGAAATCGCCTTTTCCGTTTAACGAAAATTTTCCTCGCTCTTCGATTTTCCCTTTTGCATCTATAAGCGTTAAAACTTTTTTCTCAAGAACGGACGATGAATTGATGATATCGCAGTATATATCTGAAAATGATATCACGGTCGAAGGTTTGGTTACGTAGTGGTCAACCAGTTTTAAATTTCCATCTTTTACCAACAATCTTTTTATTAAAATTTCAAACTTTGGTTTTTTACCGACTCCTTTGCCTTCAGGTTTTTTAAATTGCGGGTACTTTAGCGTGCCTGTCTCATCCCGATGGAAAATTAGTTCTGGTTGGGTTAATGAGAGGGTCTGCAAAATCTGTTTTTTAAATAAAAAGGGAATTATGTAGAAATCTATACCTAACTCTTTCGCCTTAAAAAAATACTCATCCTTATATTGCGGGCTTGGAATGGCTACATTTTCTAAGGTTATCTTCCCTCTTAATATGCTCAGGGCACAATTGCCGATTGAAACCTCAATGCCTAACGCCTCCTTCGCCTTTTTGGTGATTAAATCTTTAAGGTAGGGCGCGGCCAGTAATTGCGCAAGAAATGCCAAAATTATTATTACGCCAACAACGATAAAAAATCTCTTCCAGAACATTTTTCTCTCTCGAAGATTATATTTTCCGCAACGTCCCTATTCCGCGCCTTCTAACATACCTTCCATGGATGGCATCTCATATGAGAACTTCTGGTATCCGGCGGGAATCTCAAACAGCGAATCGGGTTGTGCGCCTATTTTTAAATTTTTATACTCCATCGTCCAACTGCCGTCTGCAGCCGCTGTTTTTACGGGTATCTCTGAGGCGGTATCAATCCATTGAAATATGGTCTCTTTAATCCCCTCCGTCTCATATACTACTCGATATTTATTGGTCATTTTAGTGTCGAGCATTTCCTGACCGATAAACTTCCGTTCTATTTCGCCGGAAACATTTTCTGACGTAGCCACGGCATTGCGGGGATCAAAAGGCTGCTCCAGATACATCTTCTCGCCAGGCATAAGCATCCACGCTACCCTCTTATCCATCCTTGTTATTGTGATACTCTCCGGAACTTCCATTCTCACTTTGTCTTTGCTGACGAAAATCTTTCCCGTGAATGTCCCGTCTTTAGTTGTGCTTACCATATCCGCCGAAAATTCTTGCGCCGACGCTATTCCTGATAAAAAGGTACTTAGGATAATCGTCGCACCCGATAATAACTTTACCATATTTTTCATATTAGAATCCTCCATAAAATTTTTTACCTATGCTTAATTATCATTGACAAAATATATATGCACGAGATGAACGTTATGAAGTTTGCCAAGATTATGGGCAGGCTTTTCATCAAAATTCCGTAGAGCATCCACAAAAAAGTTCCCATTGAAAAAACGATATACATCGGCAAGGAAAGGTCTTGCGTATGTTTGGTTTTGTAGATTTTATAAACTTGCGGCAAAAACGAAACGGTTGTGCACACTGCAGCAACCATTCCGATTAAGGTTATGCGATCCATTTTTCAAAAAATCCTTAAAGAATGCTACAGCTTAAGAAGTCGTAATTGCAAGATGGCGGGGACGACGGGATTTGAACCCGCGATCTATAGATCGACAATCTATCGC
>CAZUZR010000083.1:2842-3753 GCA_964625025.1 uncultured Planctomycetia bacterium
TTGTGCACACTGCAGCAACCATTCCGATTAAAGTTACTCGGTCCATGTTTTATTCTTAGTCCCTCCGGGCGACAAAACCTATCGCACCGAAAATAGCGCAGGCGGCAATCTTAGCAAAACTAAAATCTCCAAACACAAGAACACCTCAAAACGGCACATCTCCTATTAATATCTAAGTTTGATTTTAAAAACGTCCCTAATGTAATAATGTAACTATTTTGAGAAAGCCAGATAGCCCATAGCAAATAAGCCTACTATAGGTATAGCGGTAATAATGCCCACCCAGCCAGGCTTTTTCCTTGCGATAGCAATTTTATACCAGAGAAATCCTGTTAAGACCAACTCGATGATTGGACCTATAAAATATTTAAGTGGTATAACTGAAATCAGCAGGATTAATAGCCACTTATAGGTTACTGCGCCGATTTTGCACATCAGGAAGAAGTTGGCTATGGGGATCCACGCCAACCATACTGGCCCGTGATTCGTCTTTTTAGCTATGACCCGTAAACAAATAACAGAATAGACATATAATATAATCGAAATAATCAAAATAAGGGACGCTACCTTTAGAAGTTTTTTGACTCTTGCCTCAAGTTCCGCAATGCTTCCTATGTTCCCTTTCTCATCAAACAATAAAGTATCACCTTTTTGATATTTTTTTCCTTGTATTTCTTGAGGTTCAGGTAAGGTAACAGATTCAACTTTTCCTGTTTTGCCGAAGCTAACCTCAGTATCTTTAGCCCATTCTATGCCTTGTATCACTCGAGGCTCAGCTAGGGTGCCAGATTTAACTTTTCCAGATGCATAGAAGAAAATGAAGGTATCTTTAGCCCATTTTATGCCTTGTATTTCTTGAGGTTCAGCTAACTTGACAGATTCAATTTTTCCTGTTTCGTCGAACCAAACCC
>CAZUZR010000084.1:0-3592 GCA_964625025.1 uncultured Planctomycetia bacterium
AATACAAAACTGATAAATTTGCGGCGTATTGACACAAGCTTTCTTTCATTGGCGCATGAAACATCATTGCCCAACACTATTAGCTTCCCTCCTGAAATTGTCGTCAGGCATCCGATACTATCCAACAGGGTTGTCTTGCCAGAACCGGATGGCCCCATCACAGAAATAAAGTCCCCTGCAAAAATCTCGAGGTCAACTTCTCGAATGGCGCTTATTTGTTCTGCGGGAAGCTTATAGACCTTGGTTAATCTTTCTGCCTTAATAATACACTCTTTCATGTTCACTCTCCTGACCGTATCGCTTCCACGGGCTTCATTAATGAAGCTCTAAGCGCGGGATAAGTTCCGGCAATCAATCCCATTATTACGGTTGCGAATAACGCTACCATAAGAAATGATAATTTAATAATCACCAGTCTACCTGTTGGGGCGTAAGGTAGGGTTTGTCTGATTATATGCTCAACGGCACCACTGCCCAAAACCGCCAGCCCTATTCCAAAAATCCCTCCTAATGTACAGAGAAGTATCGTTTCAATCCATATAATTTTGAAAACATCTAATGCGGAGGCGCCGAGCGCTTTCATCACTCCGATTTCACGAGTACGTTCAAAGACTGACATAAGAATTGTATTGGTTACCCCGATAACGGCAATGAAGATGGCGATCAGCGCAATCGAGTTGGCCATGGCTCGTGCCGAAGCGACCAAGTTAAGGATTGTCCCTCGCACCTGTGCCAGACTAACCACCTGAATACCGGGCTCATTATAAAGGTCTTCCTCAAATTCAGATATGGTTTGGATGTTTTTTAGTTTTATCCCTATACCGGTCAACTTCCCCGGCAAGTTAAAAATACGTTGAGCGGTAACTAAAGGAATAAAAAATATTCCGTCATCCTGAGTGCCCGTCCGCTCAAATATCCCTACAACAGTAAGCACTTTATTAGTGGTGGGTATAAAAATCTTATCTCCTACTGAGCGCTGCTCCACTTCAGCTGCCTCATATCCCATTATCGCCTCATCGGCATCAGCGCTTGAGAACCAGCCTCCTAGCTTGAATTTAGACCATGGCTTAAGCTCAAGATACGATTTCTCTATGCCCATGTAAAGCGCAAATGCACCGCGGCTCTCGGGTCCTCCTTCCTGATTGTATACGCTGGAAACGAGTTGGGGCGTAATTTTATCGATGCGCGGGTCTTTGACAATCTTATTATAAACCGCCTCATCCATATAGCGTAAGCCCCCGCCGCCCTTGAGCATAAGTGTCGCTGCCTCATAGGGACAACCCTTTGCGGTCACTAAGAGATGGTATCCAAGTTTGTTGATATCATTATTTAGACCCTGGTGATAACCCTCATCAAAACCAAATAAACTCACCAATACCCCAACGGCGATTGCTACTCCGCCAATTGTAAGAGCAGTGCGAATCTTTTTTCTCTTTAGATTCTTGAATGCTATGCTTATGGCTTTCATTTTATCTCTACTCCCTTTCCAATCACTACGACGCGCGGACCATCCTTTTTTACTATCCCTTCCGCGGCTACCTTGGATCCTACCGCCTGGGGAATGGCAAAATACGAAGGGTGTAGGTCCACGTATATAACTCCGGTGGCATCTTTTAACATAAACCATCCCCCTGCCGGGCACTCTTCAATTATTTTACCTTCTATCCGTACTGTTTTTCGGTCGAATTGCTGAGGGCTTGCGAGAATATTTCCGATACGGGTAATGTTTGTCTCTGAAAGAGGCTGACCATAGACGCCCTTTTTAGCAGTGCAGCCAACAAGTATTGCGCTTATAAAAAATAGAGCCATAAAAAAAGTGATATAAACTTTTGTTTTCATAAGAATTCCTCCCTTACTTGGTATTCGCTGTCGTATCGCCCAGTTTTAGCTCCTTAAGCAGTATCAGGTTCTTCTTAAGACCTCTCACAGTTGCCTGAAAATCCTGCCGGCTGTTATTGCTCGGGTCGGTTGCGGAAACATTACCTTTCATAAAATCTTCTAACGTCAGACCGATAAATTGGTTAGTAAACTTTTTATCGAAGAACCTCGATGCTTCCGGCGAAGACATTTTTTGGTAATAAAATGCGATGATCTTGCCCTTCAAATCGGTGGCGAGTATAAGCTGTATTCCACCGTAGGCGCCTTTCTGGTTTACGCCATGGATGTGAGCAATCACCTCTTTCCCTTTCAGTACATCATAAAAGGAATACGGCACATCGATGGTCTCGTAAATTGAATCAAGCTTATCACCCAGCTCTTTTTCTATTTTTTCGTATAACTGCTGTCCCCCTTTTTCTTTTATTGTAATAAAATCTGTCTTATAGCCGGTGGACTCCGGAAAAAGCCTTTTAACGTCGCGGTCAGGGTCGTTGAGGGTACATCCGACGGCGCCAAAAGCAGCTCGAGAAAAAGAAAAACTCACCGCCGCAATTACCAAAAGCGTAACGGCTGTCAATCTAATTTGCATAGTAGTAAAGTTGCAACAATACCTTATCGTCTTCTTTGCCTCCCATACGATTAAAATCGTGCAAATAGGCGACCCGAAACGTTAATTGCTGGTTTAATTTACAGGACATACCCATACTAAGCGTAGAATCATCGCTGTGTCTCTCTCCCGGATCATTTATCCACGATTTATACTGAAGCTCCAGTTCCCAATTTTGGCTGCGGGGAATCGTATAGTCCAATTCAAAGAGATAGCCCAATACATTTTTATGTTCGTTTGTGCCGTATGCGCATTCGGCTTTTAGGAAATACGGTCCGTAAAGATACTGAATATCCCCTCCTATTCTCTTTTTTACTGTAGCATCTTCTGATACCAGTTGATTTCGAGGGATAGTCTGCATGCCCATAGTCTCTAGAACATTTCCCATAAGAAATGAGATTCCATATTGAAAATTATTAGATGAAGGCGAACCAACCCTAGCAGTTGCAAGGTAGCTTCCATCCTGTCTATATATACTCATTCCCGAACCAAGCTGTAGTGACATTTCATAATCAAACGCCGGCGCGATCCCTCTTAAAGATACGCCCCAGTCCTTATTAAATCCTATATTCTCTTCTGCCAGAGTCTGCAAAATTGTGCTATGTGTATCAATTAACGGTTCAAGGCCAAAAGAGGGATCAAAGTGGCCAAATCTAAATTTATTGCTGGAATCCAGTTTAAATTCAGCCCAGGCATTATGGATCTCAACAGCCCAGGCATCGTCCAAAGATTGCGAGCTGTCATAGGCAACACGCAACTGGAAATCCGTCGTAAGAAAATCTCCGTAGTCTCCGGAAAATTTTCTATAATCTTCAAACCCTACCGAATTTTTTAACGTATCGCTTTTCCCTATCCATTTGTCCTGTCGCGAATAACCTCCGATAAGGTTAACTTCTTTATAAAAAAGAGACTGATCCGCAAACACAAAAGGTGTGGCAATTAGAAACAGCAACATTATAATTATCAAAAATGACCGCATATTGTAGTCTATCTCGCAAATCTATGAGCGTTTGCCATACTTCAGGTAAACACTGCAGACTTCCCGTTCCTTTGGTTTGCATTTCTTTACTTCCCAGCATTGAGTTGTGTCTAATATCTGTCTTACCC
>CAZUZR010000085.1:0-3508 GCA_964625025.1 uncultured Planctomycetia bacterium
GAGGGATTACAAAGTAAATATCGTCGAGGTACATCACATTCACAAAAAAGATGCCCCTTCTGGGACTGCCAAGAAACTTGCGCAGATTATAAAAGATGCTTGCGGGCATGATGTAACAGATATAAAATCGATTCGGGAAGGAGAGATTATCGGCGACCATAAGGTAACCTTTGAGAGTTCCTTAGAAACAATAGAACTTTCCCATAGCGCAAGGACGCGAGATATCTTCGCTAAGGGCGCGTTAGAAGCGGCGAAATTCATCGTCGGAAAACCACCGAGATTATATGATATGCAAGATGTATTAGGTGCCATCAAATGAGCGAGATTAAATTTTCGGAGAGATTAAGAAAACTTCCACCATATCTTTTTGCCGAGATAGACAAGGCAAAAAGACAAGCGAAGGCGAGAGGCCGTGACATTGTGGATTTAGGGATTGGTGACCCTGACCAGCCCACACCACCTCATATCATAGAGGCGCTTTACAAAGCAGCGCTTGACCCGAACAATCATCATTATGCTTTAGATAGCGGGATGCCCCAACTTCGTCAAGCGATTGCGAAATGGTATCGAAAAAGGTTTAAAGTGAAATTAGACGCCGATTGTGAAATACTGCCTCTCATCGGTTCGAAAGAAGGCGTCGTCCATATTCCGCTCGCGTTTATAAATCCAGGCGATTATGTATTAGTGCCAGACCCGTGTCGAAACGGAGCGATATTTGCCGGAGGAGTTCCTTATTCGATGCCGCTTCTGGCTGAGAATGATTTTTTACCTGAATTGTCTAAAATCAAAAAGGACATCTTAAAGGTAGCCAAACTTATGTTCTTAAATTATCCAAATAATCCGACAGGTGCAGTTGCGGATGAGGAGTTCTATAAAAAAGTGATTGATTTCGCGCATAAAAATAATATCTTAATCTGCCACGATTCCGCTTATTCCGAAATCTCATTTGATGGCTATCGTCCAATGAGCATTCTTCAGATAGATGGTTCAAAAGATGTGGCAGTAGAATTTCATTCGCTTTCAAAAACTTACAATATGACAGGTTGGAGAATTGGTTGGGCTTGCGGGAATAGAAGGGCAATAGAAGGTTTGGCGAAGGTAAAATCGAATATAGATTCCGGGATTTTTCAGGCAATTCAATTAGCTGGAATTGCCGCTTTAGAGGGTTCCCAGGCATCTATAAAGCAGACAAATCGTATTTACAAAGAGAGGCGAGATACGTTGGTCAATGGCCTTAATTCTCTTGGATGGAGAGTCTCACGACCTAAAGCGACTTTTTATGTCTGGGCAAAGGCCTTGCCCGGCTATAATTCAACGGGCCTTGCCAAGGCATTATTGGAGAGGGCAGATATAATAGTAACGTCGGGCGTCGGTTTTGGTAAGTATGGCGAGGGTTATGTCCGCATGGCCTTGACCGTTCCCAAAGAAAGCATAAAAGTTGCGATACAAAGGATTAAGAAATTCATAAGGTGAAGGCATTTATAGGGCTTGGCTCAAATTTAGGAGATAGGCGAAAAAATATTGAGAGCACGATTGAGGAACTAAAACGTTCCAATCTGGTCGAGATAATTAAAATTTCTAGCCTTTACGAAACTGAACCACTCGGTGGCCCGCCGCAGGATAAATTTTTAAATGGCGTAGTTGAAATCGAAACCGAACTACCCCCGCATGCGTTATTAGAACTATTAAAGGCCGTCGAGAAAAAGCTCGGGCGCAATTATTTCGGACTGAGGTGGGGACCAAGGGAAATCGATTTAGATATCTTGTTATACGGCGATTTAATAATAGATGAATCGGATTTGAAAGTTCCGCATCCTTCTATGCAATTAAGGCATTTCGTGCTTGAGCCACTCTGCGAAATTGCGCCCGAAGCCATTCATCCTATTTTAAAGAAGAGCATAGCAGGGCTATTTTCAGGTTTTCGAAGATCCGCTTAAGGCTAAGAAATCAAGCGCAAAGCAATGAAACTGATACGTTCCATTTCAGAGATTCGCAAGGAGTTAAAACGAGAAAGAAAAAAGGGGCGCAGCATCGGCCTCGTTCCGACGATGGGGTATTTACATAAGGGGCATCTTTCGCTTATTAGGCGTGCGCGAGAAGATACGGATGTCGTCGTGGTAAGCATATTTGTAAATCCGACACAATTTGGTCCAAAAGAAGACTATAAGGAATATCCGCGAGATTTAAAGAGGGATTTAAGTTTATGCAAAGAGTGTGGTGTCGATTACGTCTTCGCCCCGAGCGTCAAATCTATGTATCCAAAAGGATATTCAACTTATGTTTCGGTTTGTGGTTTAACCGAGAATCTCTGCGGCAAATTCAGGCACGGGCATTTTAGGGGCGTTACGACAGTTGTTACCAAACTATTCAATATCGTTGAACCTGACGCGGCATATTTTGGACAAAAGGATGCTCAACAGGCGTTCGTAATAAAACGAATGGCCGACGATTTAAATATGGATATTAAAATAAAAGTCCTGCCCATAATAAGAGAGAGTGACGGCTTGGCTATGTCATCGCGCAATATCTTCCTCTCTTCCGACGAGAGAGAGAGGGCGCAAACGTTATATCGCGCTTTACAACTGGCGAGGGATTTGGTAAAATTAGGAGAAAGAGACTCAAAGGGCATCATATCAAAAATCCGTAAGATGCTATCCTCAGTTGTTACAAAGATAGATTATGTTTCGATAGTCGATGCCCGCACTTTAAAAGACGTTAAGTTGATAAAGGGTAGAGTATTGATAGCGCTGGCTGTTTGGGTTGGAAAGACGCGCTTAATAGATAATATAATTGTGAGGGGTTAAAGTGCTAAGAACGCTCTTAAAATCTAAGATTCACGGCGCAACCGTAACAGGGGCAAATTTAAGATACACAGGCTCCATCACCATCGACGGAAGGTTATTAAAGGCCGCTGATATCTTCCCCGGCGAACGCGTGCAAATCGTGAATTTAAATAATGGCTCGCGCGTCGAAACTTATGTGATGAAAGGAAGAGTCGGCTCTGGCACGATTTGTATGAACGGCGCAGCTGCACGCTGGGCGCAAAAGGGCGATTGCGTAATTATCATATCTTATTGCGAAGTTGACGATGCAGAGGCGAAAAGGTTGAGGCCTAAGGTGGTATTTGTCGACGCCAAGAATAGAATAAGTCCCGCCCTTTCTACAAAGAAGAGAGTCTAAGGCGAGTAAGAAAGAGCGAAGATAAAAGAGGGTTAAACGTGGCTGAAGGGCTTACGAATTCAGATAAAAAATATATCGCAGAACTTAAGGAGAAAATCCTTAAATTAAAGCAAGAGCATAACGCCGTGATTATTGCCCATAATTATCAGCGCGATGAGGTTCAAGAAGTCGCCGATATAACGGGAGATTCCCTTGCTTTAAGTCAGGCCGCGGTTCGAACAGACGCAGATGTGATTGTATTTTGTGGCGTTATGTTTATGGCAGAGACAGCCGCGATATTAAATCCGGATAAGATAGTCCTTCTTCCTGTAATTGAAGCAGGATGTCC
>CAZUZR010000086.1:0-3433 GCA_964625025.1 uncultured Planctomycetia bacterium
TAGACGGTAATAAAATAGCCGACCAGATAAAATGTTCTCTTAAAGAACAGATAGATGAGTTAAAAACCAGATATGATTTAACACCAACCCTCGCTAGCATACAGGTTGGCGAAAATCCAGCAGCAGCGGCATATCTAAAGGGACAGCAAAAAAACGCGAGCTTACTCGGAATAGATTTTAAAACCTATATATTGAAAGGTGAAACCTCTCAGCAGGAGTTGATAGATTTAATCAAGAGTTTAAATAAAGATGATTCTATAACAGGGATATTATTACAGCTTCCCCTTCCGAACCATATAAATTCAAAGGAGATTTCAAAATTTATTAATCCATTTAAGGATGTAGAAGGAATGCATCCAGAAAATATGGGCCAGTGCATATTTGGCAATGTAAGGATTGGCACATGTACATCGTTGGCGGTTATGGAACTGATTAAGGCGACAGGGATAGATTTATACGGAAAAGAGGCAGTCGTTGTGGGGCATAGTGAAATAGTAGGAAAGCCCGTAAGTTTATTGTTGTTAGATAAGTTTGCTACCGTTACAGTTTGTCACATAGCTACAGGTCAAAGGGGATATCTGCCAAGTCACGTAAAGAGGGCTGAGATTTTGGTTGTCTCTGTGGGCAAGCCGCAACTTATCAAGGGAGAATGGATAAAGGAAGGGGCAGTTGTAATCGATGTTGGAATAAACAGGGTTGCAGACAAAATAGTTGGAGATGTTGAATTTGAAAAAGCGGTTGATGTCGCGGGATTTATTACTCCAGTCCCAGGCGGCGTTGGCCCTCTTACAGTTACCATGTTGATGAGAAATTTAGTCGAGGCGTTTAAATTACAAAAAGGAATATAAGAGATGATATTTACTACGAAAAAGCCGTTTAACGAAATTTTAAAATATTTAGAAAACGATAAAAAAATATTCATAGTGGGCTGTGCCCAGTGTTCAACTGTTTGTAAGACGGGCGGAGAAGAAGAAGTTGCCGCGACGAAAAAGATGTTAGAAGAGCAAGGCAAGGTTGTAACGGGTACTGTGGTTATGGACCCACCCTGTAATTTATTAGAGGTTAAAAAGAGATATCGGGAAAATAAAGAGGCGATAGAACAGTGCGATTCGATTTTAGTATTGACCTGTGGGGACGGCGTGCAGACGGTTATGGAAGGCACGCAGAGGAAGGTTCGTCCAGCATTGGATACGGTATTTTTGGGCGAGGTTGAAAGAGCAGGCCATTTTAAAGAGACTTGTTCGCTTTGCGGAGAATGCGTTTTAGATTCAACTGGCGGATTGTGCCCTATGACGCTTTGTCCTAAAGGCCTTTTAAACGGACCCTGCGGAGGCTCGAAGGATGGGAAATGCGAGGTCGACAGGGAAAAGGACTGCGCCTGGGTTTTAATCTATAAAAGATTAACTGAAATCGGCGAACTTGATAAAATAAAAACAATCAAACCTCCTAAGGATTATTCGAAGGCAATTAAACCCAGGAAGTTAATCTTAGAAGATTTTGCGAAGAAGAGGATATGAGTTTAAAAGATAAAATAGATTCAGGCAAATTTATAGTAACGAGTGAAATCGGCCCGCCGAAAGGAATCGACGTAAAAGAGATATTAGAAGACGCCGAGCTTATAAAAGGAAGGGTCGATGCGGTAAATGTAACTGACCTCCAGAGTTCTGTTATGCGGCTTGGCTCTCTGGCTATGTGTAGACTCCTTAAGGAGAGGGGCCACGACCCGGTTTTCCAGCTTACCTGCCGAGACAGAAATAGGCTCGCCCTTCAATCCGATATCCTATCCGCAGCGGCATTTGGCATAGAAAATATCTTAGCACTTACAGGCGACCATCCTTCGTGCGGCGACCATCCCCAAGCGAAGCCGGTCTTCGATCTGGATTCGGTGCAATTGCTCGAGGTGATAAGGTCCTTGCAGCAGGGGGTGGATATGGCAGGCAAGCCCTTAAAGGGTGTTCCTAAGTTTTGCGTGGGCGCTGTTGTAAATCCGGGCGCAGATTCCCTGGAGCCTGAATTGATGAAATTAGAAAAAAAGATAAAGGCGGGCGCCGAGTTCTTTCAGACCCAGGCGGTTTACGATATAGAGAAATTTAAAAATTTTATGGAGAGGATAAAGGATTTGAATATCGTCATCATTGCAGGAATCGTCCTTTTAAAATCGGCGGGAATGGCGCGCTTTATGAATAAAAACGTAGCAGGCGTATTTGTTCCGGACAATTTGATAGAGGAGATAGACAAGGCACCTGATAAACAAAAAAAGTCTGTTGAAATAGCGGCGCGTCTTATAAAAGAATTAAAGCCGCTAGCAAGAGGCGTGCATATAATGCCTATAGGTTGGGATAAAATGGTGCCGCTCGTTTTAGATGCAAGTGGGTTATAGCCTCTGACATTATACGAAAGGAAAAAGAACTATGAAGCCGGAAGAACGTTCGATAGATCCTGCTGCACAGAAGATGCTTAAGAAGGCAGAAAAGGAAGAGATAGATTTGGCTTGGGATCGGCTCAGACTTATGGAACCGCAGTGCGGATTTGGAGAACTTGGCTTATGCTGCACTACCTGTCATATGGGTCCCTGTAGAATAGACCCATTCGGAGAGGGACCGAGGCAAGGAGTCTGCGGTGCGAACGCAGAGACGATAATAGCAAGGAATTTATTGCGCCATATCGCAGCAGGTTGCGCTGCTCATTCTGACCATGGAAGAGATGTCGCGCATACTTTATTGATGGTGGCGGAAGGAAAAACGCACGATTATCATATAACAGATGAGAATAAATTAAAATTTGTGGCGGGGCTATTTGGCATAAAAATCGACGGAAAACCACTGGATACGCTTGCATCAGAGGTTGCAAAAACGGCATTAGCAGAATTCGGTCGGCAAGAAGGCGAATTGAAATTTATTCATCGAGCCCCTATTAGAAGGCAGGAAATTTGGCGAAAGTTAACAATTTCTCCAAGGGGGATTGACAGGGAAGTTGTTGAGGCTATGCATAGAGTGAATATGGGTGTTGATACAGATTATAAGAATATAATAATGCAGGGGCTAAGGTGCTCTCTTGCTGACGGTTGGGGTGGCTCTATGATTGCAACCGAACTTCAAGATGTTATCTTAGGAAGCCCCCAGCCAATAAGAGGAAGAGTTAATTTAGGTGTGCTAAAAGAAGATGAGGTCAATGTTGTAATCCATGGACATGAACCAACGCTTCCGGATGCGGTTGTTAGAGCGGCAAAAGATGCCGAGATAATAGAACTTGCGAAAAAAGAGGGCGCTAAAGGTGTCAATGTAGTAGGGATGTGTTGCACAGCAAATGAAGTACTAATGCGTCATGGCGTTCCTGTTGCGGGAAATTTTTTAAGCCAGGAACTCGCGATAGTTACCGGCGCAGTTGAGGTAATGATGGTAGATGTCCAATGCATAATGCCTGCATTAGTTGA
>CAZUZR010000087.1:0-3006 GCA_964625025.1 uncultured Planctomycetia bacterium
CAAGCCCAATCTTTAGCTAACGCTATAATTAGCTACAGAAGTAGCAACCCATTTGATAGTTGGACTGAATTTGATACCTTTATAAATAACGTTACTACTACCCCTGGTCTAACTGCTACTGACAGGGCTAATATAAAGAACAACGCCAATCCAAATAAAGTCAAGCCCTCCGCATATACCACTGACTTTAGTTTTCATCCAAGCGGATTCTACGAGATAGAATCAACAGGCAAAATAGGTTTGGATGCAAACTCAGACTCTGATTTAGAGGATGCAACTGACAAGCTCTATTCCTGGAGGAAAGTAGTAGCTATTGCCAGAATCTATAACGTCTGGAACCAAACTACAAAACAACAATTTCAGGGCAACGTTGGAGCTGTGCTTCCGATAGCATTTAAGGTGAACGCCTTTGATAATTACCCTGTAAGGGGTGACCAAGAGAATACATATGAGAGCGGCCCCAGCGTTTATGAAACGCTCAGAAATTCGCTTAAAATAGGTTTCTGGGATGACTTTGATGAAGATGGTTCCAGCGCGCTTTTCTACGTGGGCAATAGCTGGACCACGCGGGGTACCGGTTCAAGTGATGGCGGGGTCTGGGGCGGCAATATGCCGTGTTATATTAGAGATGACGATGGCGATGGAGATAAAGAGCTTGTTGTAACTGATTCCCCTTTTACGTTTTACGACCCTTCTGGTTACTATTTCGTTATAGGTAAAAACAAGACATCTCCTCCCGCTAATCTCACTTGGAGAGATTTTTCATATCGAGTATATATAGATGATATAACTTACTGCAATGCCGGAGGCGGGCGTTCAGAAGCAAGGCAGTGGCTTGTAGGATTTCCGATCTACAGGACAGATTGTTATTCCGGCATAAAGGATGAATATGGCTGGTCTCCTCCCCTCCACTTTACTACTCAGGAACGGTGGTACTCAGGAACCCATGACTACATTATCTATATGGCGAACCAGAATTATTGGCATATTCAAAAGGTTGTAAAATTTGTGCTCAGCGGGACGACTTTGAAATATTATCTTTTGAATGAAGGTAATAATCTGAGCCAGTCTTTTTCGTCGGTTACGACACCAACACCAAGCGGGTCAATCGGCGTCTGCGCTTGGGATGTTCCCTCACGATTCGATAACATAAGGATTATACCCGGAAGTCCGGATACCAGCGGCAATTATGCTTATTTTGCTTCCATCGTTTTAAATTCTGGCGCAGCAGGAACTGTAGGTACAATTGGTGCCACGGTGACTATCCCTTCAAGCGCTAGTTCAAGTACAGAGAGAGTCTATTTTCAGGTAAGCACAAATGGAGGCTCAACTTGGTCTCCGTCCCTTCCAGGGGTGTTGCCTGGAGCCGCTTTCAATACCTATGCATCTTCAGGTGTTCAGTATAGAGCCAATTTCGTAATTAACAACTCAGCAACTTATGGGGGCGACCAACAATACAGGGAAACGCCGATATTAGAGGATGTTACTTTAACCTATTTGCCATCAACGCAAATTTTTTATTGGAGGCAAATTTACTAATAAAAGGTTATTACAAGGTGGAACTTAAGATGTATGCACAAATGAGAAGGTGGTGTTTTATCTTTTGTACGTTAATGATGTTTTTAACCTTTTCTTCAAGTGCGGAAATAATTACCCTTAAAGATGGCAAGACCTTAGAGGGCAAGGTGATTGGCGCCGACGACGGCAGCATCAAGATAAAATCCGGCGAAGAAGTCTATACCTTTCGCCGCATCGATATCGAAACTATTAAGGCAAAAGAGCCCCCGGAAGAATTCCTATTGCCGCCAGAAAAGGTATATGAGAAAATGGCGCTTCGTATAAATCAAAGTGACCCTGAGGCCCATTATAAGTTAGGGCTTTTTTGTTTAGAGAGGGACATACCCCAGTACGCCGCTAAAGAATTCGATTTAGCAAAGGGCTTAGACCGTAAGTATGCGAAGATAATCGACGCGCAACTGCAGGCCATATACGAGGCTGAGGCAAAGGCAAAATATGATATAGGGCTATATTGTTACAATCACGGCGAAATCGAACTCGCAACGCGCATCTTCGAAGAAGCGATTCAAGCATATCCAAAGTCGCGTTTGGTTAAAAAGTGCGAAAGTATGCTGGAGTTGATTAAGGAAGAAAAGTCCTTGCTTCCTCCTTTGCTTACAGAGGAGGAGGTTAAAGTGAGGTTTAAAAATGAAGAAGCCCCTGTTCCATACACCATTTCGGATAGAAACAAGATAGGTGGATACATAAGTACACTTTATGGAGACGAAAAGAAGAACGCTAAAAGACTTGCAATTTGTTCGACCTATTGGGATATGGCAGGACAGTACGAGGGACGCGCGCGTTCTGATAGCAGCAATCCGAAACGGTGGAGAGACCTACGCATCGCCCGCTACTGTTACAGCCTCGCCTCCTATGATGTAAGTTTTAGCATGCTAACAAGGGGTATCCTCATGAGCATCATAGGCGAATTAGAGAAGGATTTTAAAGAAAGGTTATTGATACCTACTACTCTAACTGAATTGAAAGCGATGGAGGCGCTTCTTGGGGAACTCGACCACGCAAGTCCGGAGAAGGAGCTTGCTTTTAATTTGTATTACGAGGTGGCAACGGATTATGAAGCAAAAGCAGATGGGCAGAAGATACAGGATAAGAGGAAGGAGCTTTTAAGGGTCGCCGCTAATTGTTATCTAATTCTTCGCAATGCTTTTTCAGGGAACCCTGATTTCGAAAGGGTGGGCACATATGGTTGGGCGAGATGTTATGGGGAATTAGAAGGGAAGATATAAAGTTTACTCCTTAACGTTTAAAATTAACTATCGGGAAATCTTCGAAGGCACGCTGAATGTCCACTCGTTTTAATTCTCATTAAAGTAATCTTCCAAAATATAGCATAGCAGGTGGAATCATTATTTTTAATCGATGGGGAAATTTAAATCTAATAACCAAAGGATAGGCGTTGCCTTAATAATCTCAATCGGCATATTGGGA
>CAZUZR010000088.1:0-2967 GCA_964625025.1 uncultured Planctomycetia bacterium
AGTAAAATTATTCAAGCTGTAATTAAATAGTCAAGCTTTGTTGCTGATAAATATCCTCTTTAGGGAATTTAGGAGCCTGCCCTTTTTTATATCTCGTTTTATGACACTGACAAGCAGGCGGGGCATTACCGCAAAAAGCGAGAGGATCTCGCCAAAAGTCAAAAATTTGGTCTTAAAAATACCCTTCCATAATATCTTTAAAAAGCGCGACGGGGTATAAAAAGAAAATTTTATCGTCCTGCCTATTTTTTTAAGCGCTGCGTGGCTGTACATATCGGAATAAAACCCGCCATCCTCATTAATATGACAGCCGGGCGTTTTTTCCGCCAAGGCCCTCAACGGAGAAAACTTCTCTATTCTAAGTTTATTGCAGGCGATGGAATCAAGCCCTATCTCTTTGGCAAACTGAGGGATGCACAACATCTCTTCTTTGCTTTCGCCTATATTTCCGTAGATGAAATAACCGTTGTAGTAGATAGGATATTTTGTGAGCACTTTAAAGGCAGCCCTGACCGTGGCGGAATCGAAACCTTTATTCAACTGCGCCAATATACGGTCGTGCGGAGATTCTATGCCGACCAAAAGCCCTTTGAATCCCGCCTTGACCATTTTCCGCAGCAGGCGCGGGTATTTGAATATTTCTATGCGGGCCTGAGCGATAAAACGTTTCTTTATCTTGCACTTGATGATCTCATCGCAGATCTTTTCGGCCCTTCCCGCATCGGCAAAAAAATTATCATCGCTAAAGAGTATCACCTGGGCGGTTATCCCTTCTATTTCCCTTATTACGGAATTGACATTACGCGCCGAATAAGTTCTTCGTTGTCCAAGAGGGTTTAAACTGAAAGTGCAAAATTTACAGCTGTAAGGGCAACCCCTCGCGCTCAAGACTGAATCAAAGGTAAGGTTCGTTACGTTAACGCCGTTTAAGGCAAGACGATATTTACTGTTTCTTAAGGCGCGGTCCGGGGCCGGTATATTATCTATCTCAACTAATGGCCTGTGGTTATTATGGATCACGGCACCGTTTTCTCTAAAAGAAATACCCAGAATATCTTTCAAGGGCAGGTCTTTCAGTATCTCCTTTATCGTCTCTTCCCCTTCTCCTCGGACGATAATACTTATGTTAGGACAAATCTTAAAAAGTTCGTCCGCCATCTCAGTCGCTTTATATCCCCCGACGACCAAAGGTATATTATTCGGGATGCGTTTAAGAAGGTCGCATATTTCTTTAAACTGACGGTCCCAGCCGATGCTTACGCAGACGATATCGATCTTTCTTGATATGAAATCCAATAATTTATCGGCATCGGAGAACTCTTCTTCGTACCTTAAGTCGAGGAGCGTCAATTTATTAACCAGCCCCTCAGCGCTGGTCGCGACATACTCGAGGCCTGTCGGCGGAAAGAGTTTCATGACGCTTGTATTGTTGCTTTCGATATAGGGGTTTAGAAATAAGGCGTGATTATACTTCATGGTTATCTACGGCGTCTTGGCGCAAAGTGATACTTTATCTGCTTAACCGAAGGTTGAATAAATTGCTCCGGGGAAAATTCCGGATGCTTTGATATGGGCAACGAAGTCCTGATAAGTTTTTCGATATTGCGGACATCGCGGCTTTGCTCAGGCATCGCAAAAGAAATCGCATGCCCTTTGTGCCCCGCCCGCCCGGTGCGGCCGATGCGGTGAACGTAGTTTTGCGCGTCTTCGGGGAGGTCGTAATTGATGACCAGCTCGATTCCGGTCACATCAATTCCTCTGGAAGCAATATCAGTAGCGACGAGCACCTTATATTTTCCTGATTTGAAACCTTCGAGCGCTTCACGGCGCTGAACAAGAGAACGGTTAGAATGTATTTCGGCCGCGCTGTAGCCCATATTTCTAATCGCTATTACAATCTTCCTTGCGTTATGTTTAGTGCGGGAAAACAGAAGAATTGCCCCGTGATATTGCGCAAGCAGTTTCCTAAGAAGCCGCGATTTAGCGTCTTTCCTGACGATAAATAATTCCTGGGTAATGCGTTCCGGAGTAGTGCCGGAAGGGGCAATCTCGACGCTCACGGGAAGTTTCATATGTTTAGCGGCTATTCCCATGACCTCTTTGGGGATAGTCGCGGAAAAAAGCATGGTCTGCCTTTCTCTCGGAAGGAAACGTAAAATTTTTTCCACCTGCGGCGCAAACCCCATATCAAGCATGCGGTCCGCTTCATCAAGCACCAGCATCACCACATCATTAAGCGATACGTTCCTCTGGTTTAAATGGTCGATAAGTCTGCCCGGAGTCGCAATCACCACGCGGGGACTTTTACGCAACGCCCGCACCTGTTCGTACATCGAAGCGCCGCCGATAAGACAAGCCGTCTTTATTCCAAAAGGGCGCGCGATAATATGGAACGCCTCGTCGATCTGGATAGCTAATTCGCGGGTAGGCGCGAGCACCAATCCCTTGCCTTTTTTCTGCGCAAGAGATTGCACCATGGGAATAGCGAAAGCATGGGTTTTACCGGTTCCGCTCTGTGCGACACCAACGATATCTTTACCTTCAATCGCCAGAGGGATTGCTTTCAGTTGAATCGGCGTCGGTACCTTAAACTTTATGCGCTCAAGAATATCAAGAATTTTCGGAGCAATGCCTAATCCGTAAAAACTCAGTTCTGGTTGATTAATCATCTTTAGACCTTAAACCTTCGCTCTATAGGTAGCCGACCAAGATGGACATGGCAAAAAATTTCATGATTATAGATACTCAAAATTTGCTTACAGTGAGGATGTTTACACTTCCTGCCTTTGCGTGAAATCCTTATTTTGACAGTCATTGTTTATTCTCCTTAATAGTCGGCAATACTGAAAGCGCCTAAGAAAAAAGCCGTAAAGGTTAGCGTCTCCCCTCTACGGCTCAAGATTCCCTAATCTTTGTTTTTTTATTATACCTCCCAAATTGCGAATTGTCAATATAAGTTTTCTCAAT
>CAZUZR010000089.1:0-2934 GCA_964625025.1 uncultured Planctomycetia bacterium
AAAGAAAGGTGCGTTTTTCCTGCTTGATCCTCTCGTAGTGTTCATAATTACCGTGGACCTTAAAAATTGAACCATTTTCCAGAATCAAGGTATAATTGGTAACTTCATTTAAGTACACCTTATCATGGGAAATTATAATAAAGGCGCCTTTAAAACCCGCCAGAAAATCTTTAAGCCACAAAGCAGCATTTAAGTCCAGGTAGTTTGTCGGCTCATCAAGCAGTAAAAGGTCGTAGCGGTTTGTAAGGAGTCTTGCTAATAAGACGCGTATTTGCCATCCGCCGCTCATTTGATTTATAGGCCGCTTAAAATCTTTTTCTTTAAATCCTAAGCCCATAAGGACTTTTTTACCCTTATGCTCCAACTCAAAATAATCCAGCGCCTCTAATTTATGCAGAATCTCTCCGTAGCGTTCTGAACCTGCCTCATTGTCTAATTCGAGTTTTTCTTTCTCGCTTTTTAGCTGTTGAATAGTTCTGTCTCCTTCAGTCAATTCTGACAAAACTGTATTCTCGGAATTAAATCGTGACTCCTGTGGGAGCCAACCGATACGGATATCCTTATTAATCTGGATATTGCCGGACGATGGTTCCACCTCTTTAAGAATCATAGAAAATAGCGTGCTCTTACCGCTTCCATTCGGACCGATAAGACCGACTTTTTCTCCCCGGTTGATGTTTAAAGAGATGTTCTCAAAAAGAACTTTCTTGCCGTAACTTTTGGAAAGCTCGTTTATGCTTATCATATCAGTGCCTTTTAATCTGTCTTAGCCCTCTACCGTTAGTCCTTCCTCATCTCATAAGCCAAAATTATCGCTTCAGCAATCTCGCGCATCGGCTTGCGGCTATCCATACTAAACTTTTGAATCTTACGAAAAGCCTCCTCTTCCGAAAGTCCTTCCTGTTTCATTAATATTCCCTTTGCCCTCTCCACCGCCTTACGCGTCTCCAGCTCCTCCCTTATAACCTTAGACTGGACCATCAACTGTGCATTCTCGATGACAATCGCTGCCTGATTGGCTACGCTGGTTAAGATATTTATCTCATCCTGAGTAAACCTATGTGGCAAAGAGGTGTAAGAGTTAAGCACCCCGATGACCTTACCCTTTACGCTTAGAGGAACAGAAACAAGAGAACAAAGCCCTTCTTTCTTGGCTATTTCTCTATTTATGTAACGAAGATCATTCCTCACATCAAGTGAAACTATGGGTTTATTTTCTTTAGCTACCCACCCGGCAATACCCTCCCCTAATTTTATATTTGGCTTTTTATTATACGCCTCACTTACCGACTGCGTCGCCTTGATGACCAATTCCCCCTTTTTCTCATCTAAGAGCATCAAGGAACAAATCTTGGAACCCATTACCTTTGCAGTGACAGTAACAATCAGCCGCAGGATATCCTCCAAATATAAATCCGAAGTTATCGCCTTACTTATCTGGGTAAGTGCGTTTATCTGTGAAGCGAAAGAAGAGCCTCTTTTTTTAGCCCTAAATCTTGATTTTTTATTAGCCATATTATTACCTCCTACCTCTGCAAGCCTTGACGCAGATTCCACAGATATACTGGTCAACAATGTGCTGCCTCTGAAATTCCTTTAACTTCTCAAGACATTTCATCCGGTCAAAATCCGAAGGCTCCTCTTTTATCGCACCCACCGGACAAACTAAGATGCAATCACGACAACTCCCGCAATTTCCTCTTGTAGGTTTATCTACCTTCAAAGGCATATTGGTGAGAACTGTCACTAAACGGAATTGGCTGCCAAAATTTTTATTGACTAATAGATTATTCCTGCCCCTCCAACCTAAGCCCGCTAAATAGCCGATTCTTTTATGAGATAAATGCCCAATCTGTTTTTCCCAGTTAACTATCTGCGACGCCGGAATAGGCAGCGCCTGGTATCCTTTATCTTGAATAAATCCTGACAATCTCAACGCTGTCCAGTCCAAAAATGCATTTACTGTCCGATAATGATGAAAATAAAGACGTGTAGGTTGCATCTCTATCTCATCCAAGATGCTGGCGGACAGTCTTAAACCTAGAGATATCGCCTTATTGAATCTCTCCAATGTTTTTTCTGAAAGCAGAAAATCCTTTTTTATCTCACTCACGTCCGCTACGCCAAATAAGTCTATCCCCAACTCCTGACAAACTTGGCCGAGATTCGGTCTCCGCCAAGATCTTGGTCGAGATTCGGTCTCCGCCAAAAAATGCTTTTTACCCTTATCCATTTACTTCCTCAGATACACTATCAATATCGAAATCGCTACCGGCGTTACCCCCGAGATGCGACTCGCCTGCCCTAGAGTCAAGGGCTTAAATCTACTTAATTTTTCCTTTATTTCCCGCGAAAGCCCAGGGATACTTACGTAATCTAAATCCGCTGGCAATTTTATCTTTTCTAAATTTTTAAACCTTTCCACCTCACTCAAACTACGCTGGATAAAGCCAAAATATTTTACTTCCATTTCTATCTGTTGTCGAGCAAATAATGGCATATCTAAACCGAAATGGTCTATCTTTTCTAACTTCTCCAAATTCATCTCCGGCCGTTTTAATATCTCCTCTAAGGACATCGTCTTTCTTATCGGCGCTGTCCCCAACGACCTCAACTGAGTGTTAATCTTTTGCGTCGGCTTAATCCGCTTAGAACTCAACAATTCCCGCCCGCGTTTAATCGCCTCCTGCTTCTCTTTCGTCTTAAGATAATCCTCCCTTGAGACTAAACCCAATTCATAACCTATCTTTCTTAAACGCAAATCCGCATTGTCTTCTCTTAAGAGCAGACGATATTCCACCCGCGAGGTAAACATCCGATAGGGCTCATCTGTGCCTCGAGTGGTCAAATCATCAATGAGGACACCTATATAACTTGAGGCACGGTCTAAAATCAGCGGCTCCTTATCCTGCACGCGCAAAGCAGCATTTATCC
>CAZUZR010000090.1:0-2867 GCA_964625025.1 uncultured Planctomycetia bacterium
GTAAAAGTAAAATATGATACGCTTACAAAGGCTTATAAAAACGGTATTTTAGAAGTTAGAATAAAGAAATAATTCACCCTACATTATTCTAACTTTAAGAGATGGCATTGGTTGAAGTTAAAAAAGATGCATTAAAACTGATTCTATTTGGCGGAAAAGGCGGCGTAGGAAAGACGACCTGTGCCTCAAGCGCAGGTCTTTATCTAAGTGAGAAAGATGCCAAGGTATTGGTAATCTCTACCGATCCGGCTCATTCTTTATCAGACAGCTTGGGACAGAAGGTTGGGGATGAGATACGGGAAGTGAAAGGCGCAAAAAATTTAAGCGCGCTTGAAGTAAGCGCCAAGAAAGCGCTGTCTCAGTTCAAAATAAAATATGAAGAACAAATAAAAAAGATCTTTGACACCTCCACCTATTTGGATGAGGAGGATGTCAATTCTATTTTTGCCTTACCTATCCCGGGCATAGACGAAGTAATGGGCTTTAAGGCCATAGTTGATCTCATTGAGGAAGCAAAATTCGATAAGTATATTGTAGACACCGCGCCCACAGGTCACGCGTTAAGACTTTTAACCTTGCCTGAACTATTAGATGAGTGGATCAAGGTTTTGGCAAAGATAAGATGGAAATACAGGTATATGGTTCAGACCTTCGCTGGTGAATATCATCCAGATAAGGGTGACGACTTTCTCGTTGAGATGAAAAAGACCGTAAAAAGAATAGAAAACTTGCTTCGCGACAAAAATAGATGCGAATTTATCGCTGTTACAATACCTGAGGATATGGCTATCTTAGAGACTGAAAGATTGGTAAATGATTTAAACAATTATGGCATTACAGTAAAACAGTTAATAGTAAACAATGTTTTAAGATCAAGGGATTGCAGGTTTTGTAAAGAAAGAAGAAAAGACCAGTTAAAATATATAGATAAGATAAAGAGAAGATTTAGCGCTCTTAGGATAACGATAGTTCCACTACAGCCTCGCGAAGTTAGAGGTATAGATAGTTTGAATGACTTTAAAGGACTTTTATTTCGATGACAGCAAAAAAAGATAACAAGGGCTTGGCTTTAAAAGTAAAAGAAGCCCTGTCAAAAGATGTCGGCAGGGCTATCGCCAGGATTGATCCGGAAGATATGAAGGCGCTTGGACTGGATGTAGGCGATGTCATTGAGCTGGAAGGCAAAAGAAAGACGGCGGCTAAAGCGATGCCCTGTTATGCTGAAGATAGAGGAAAAAAGATTATCCAAATGGATGGGATAGCGAGAGAAAACGCCCAAATAGGCCTTGATGAAAAGGTAAAGATCCGTAAAATTGATTCTAAGCCTGCCAGCAAAATCACGCTTTTACCTATGACGGTATCAAGCCTGCTTCAAAGAGATAGTGATACTAAATATATTGGTTCTCTTATAGAAGGGCTCCCTGTTGTGTCAGGCGATAGAATTAGGGCAACGCTATTCGGTTCAAGATCATGCGATTTTAAGGTTGTAGATACCATTCCTGACGGTGTGACATTAATAAACACTGCCACTTTGATAAGAATGGAAACAAAAAAGGCAGGAGAAGCCAGACCTGCTAAAATTTCCTACGAAGATATCGGCGGCCTCGGCTCACAAATCCAAAGAATAAGGGAGATGATAGAACTTCCCCTGCGATATCCTCAGGTGTTTGAGAGATTGGGGATAGAACCGCCAAAAGGAGTGCTTCTCTATGGACCTCCGGGCACAGGAAAGACCTTAATCGCCCGTGCCGTAGCTAATGAAACAGATGCTTATTTTACGCATATAACCGGTCCCGAGATTATGGGTAAATTTTACGGTGAAAGCGAGGCGCGGCTTCGAAGCGTATTTGAGGATGCCAAAAATCATGCTCCAGCGATTATATTCATAGATGAGATAGATGCGATTGCCCCTAAGCGGGAAGATATGGGCGGAGAAAAGCAGGTTGAGAGACGCGTTGTGGCGCAGCTTTTATCCCTACTCGATGGTTTGGAGTCGCGAGGACAGGTAATAGTTATAGGAGCGACAAACATACCTAATACCTTAGATCCCGCGTTAAGGCGACCAGGTAGATTTGACAGGGAGATATCCATTCCTATACCGGATAAAAACGGTAGGCTGAAAATCCTCGAGATACATACAAGAGGTATGCCTCTGTCAGAAGACGTTAATGTAGAGAAATTAGCTGAGGTTACCCACGGATTTGTTGGAGCTGATTTAGAGGCCTTGGCAAGGGAAGCGGCGATGAGCGCGTTAAGGAAAATTTTACCCAAGATCGATTTTGAGATGGCTGACATTCCTTATGAGACTTTAATGAAGTTAGAAGTCACATCAGATAATTTTTTGGAAGCGATGAAAGAGGTTGAGCCTTCCGCGATACGGGAAGTCTTCGTGGAAGTGCCGGACGTAAAGTGGGATGAGGTTGGAGGTTTAGAAAATATCAAAGAAGAGTTAAAGGAGGCTGTTGAGTGGCCGCTTAAGTATTCAGATATCTTCAAAAAAGCCAATACGAATCCGCCCAAAGGCATACTTCTTTACGGCACTCCGGGCACGGGGAAGACTCTTCTGGCCAAGGCGGTTGCTACTGAGAGCGGAGTTAATTTTATCTCGGTAAAAGGCCCTTCTCTTATATCCAAATATGTGGGAGAAAGTGAAAGAGGAATCCGTGAAGTATTTAAGATAGCCAAACAAGCCTCGCCCACCATACTATTCTTTGATGAGATAGATGCCGTGGTTCCTAAAAGAGGGTCTTCGAGCACAGATGCCCATGTAACGGAACGAGTAATAAGCCAGTTTTTAACCGAAATGGACGGAATAGAAGAACTTAAAGGCGTGGTAGTTTTAGCCGCGACCAATAGATTGGATTTAG
>CAZUZR010000091.1:0-1692 GCA_964625025.1 uncultured Planctomycetia bacterium
GCCGTAATCGTGCACCAGCTTGTTATCAACCAGCTGGTCTATCATCGCTTCACCTAAACCTTCTATATCCATCGCTGAACGCGAGGCAAAATGGATGAGCCGCTCTTTGACTTGCGCTGGGCAAAATACATTTTCGCAACGCACAGCGACTTCGCCAGGCACGCGTTTGGTCGGAGATTTACAAACAGGACATTTTGTTGGCATAACGAATTTTCGCTCTTTGCCTGTCCGCTTTGTTTTTACGACCTCAACGACTTGTGGTATTATCTCTCCTGCCTTCTCTAGAATTATTGTATCGCCAATCCTAATATCCTTTCGCCGTATCTCATCCTCATTATGCAATGTGGCGCGACCGACAGTCGTCCCCGCTACGAAAACCGGCTTTAAGATTGCGACCGGCGTCAAACTGCCAGTCCTTCCTACCTGCACCTTAATATCTAATAACTTCGTCTGAACTCTTTCGGCGGGAAATTTATACGCGATCATCCACCTCGGCGCCTTCGTAGTCGCGCCAAGTGCCTTCTGCTGTGCAAATGAATTTACCTTCACAACCATTCCATCTATATCGTAATCAAGGGTCTTGCGTTTCTCCTGCCATTGGTCGCAGCACTTTAAAACTTCATCTATATCTGTGCACCTTTTATAATTTGGATTTACCTTAAAGCCCAATTCCTTTAATCCCTCCAACAATTCATATTGCGATTTAAACACAGCGCCTTCAAAGAAGCCCACGCCATGCGCGAAGATATCTAACCCGCGTTTGGCAACGATGCGAGGGTCAAGGAGTTTGAGCGAACCCGCCGCGGCATTGCGCGGATTCGCGAATAGTTCCTCTCCGGCCTTCTCCTTCTCCTTATTAATTTTATTGAAACTTTTATGCTTCATATAAATCTCGCCACGCACTTCCATAAATTTTGGGACCTTGCCATCCCTCGGAGGTTGTAACTTAAGAGGGATCGATTTTATCGTCTTTAAATTGACTGAGACGTCATCGCTTTTAAAACCGTCGCCCCGAGTTGCGCCACGAATAAGGATATCATTCTCATAAGTCAACGAGACAGAGACGCCGTCTATCTTTAATTCAACAACGTAGTCATATTCCTCGTTGCCTAAATTTTTCCGTACCCTCTCATCGAACTGGCGTAGTTCCTCATGGCTATAGGTATTATCCATGCTGAGCATCTGGACCTTATGTTCAACAACCGCAAAGCCCAGAACGGGCGCGCCTGCAACTCGTTGAGTGGGCGAATCCGCAGTGACCAATTCAGGATGTTGTTCTTCGAGCCTCTGTAATTTTTTATAGAGCGCATCATATTCCTTATCGGAAATCCTCGGTTTATTTTCGACATAATATAGCCGGTCGTGATAACGAACCTCTTCCCGCAACTTTTCTATTTTTTCTTTAATTTTGATTTTTGATTTTTGATTTTTGATTTTTTTCAAACTACCTTCCCTCCATTAAGCGAAAGGCCAATATCTTCGGAAGTCCAGCGGCCAAAATCTTATTCATAGTCGTCTGAATATCATATTCAACCCTTTTTATCTCAACAAAATCCTTGTCCAAATCGTAGATGCAATATACCGCCCGCGGGTCGCCGTCTCTGGGTTGGCCGACGCTGCCGACATTGACCAGCTTCTTTGTGCCCCTGAAATATTCGGCGGGCGAATGGGAATGCCCGATGAAACATATTT
>CAZUZR010000091.1:1702-2825 GCA_964625025.1 uncultured Planctomycetia bacterium
CGACAAAGTTCAAGTGTTTGTAAGGCTTGTAGTTCATTGAAAATGTAATCGAATTCACCCGGCCTCTCTAATGTTCCATGAACCATCGTTATCTCTTCATCTTCATATGTAAGCGGAAGAGCTTTCAAATAATTCACTTCTATGTCGTCGAGCTGGCCCTTCGTCCATTCGACAGTGGCTTTTGCATACGAGTTAAAATATGAATAATCTACCAAATCAACGACCGCCCAATCGTGATTGCCACATACCGTCGGGCAATCTAATTCCTTCATAATCTTTATGCACTCTTTGGGATTGGCTGCATATCCAACGATATCGCCAACGCAAAAATATTTATCTACCTCTTCCTTCTTAAACGCCTCTAAAACTGCTTCGAACGCCTCCAAATTGCTATGTATATCCGAAAATATTCCGTATCTCACTTATGCAAACTTTTAGGCTGAAAATTTTATTCCGAAATCGTTGAATTCGCCTGTGGGTTGCTCCCAGTAAATTTCTACATCCCTAATATAACCCGCCATCTCTTGAGTAACCTTTTCTAAAAATTCCTTTAGCGTTGTCTCTTCGCCTTCTGCGAGGACTTCAACTTTCCCGTCTCGAAGATTTCTCACCCATCCGACGACGCCCAAATCCCGCGCAACCGCCTCAGCAGTAAATCGAAACCCAACCCCCTGAACCTTACCTAAATAAAATATATGTGCCCGCTTAATGGCCATTCTTACGTTTCGGACTTTATCATCACTAAAATCATCTTGAATCTTTCAACCGCTTTAAGCGCGTGCGGCTTATTGGCAGGCATTATAATCATCTCGCCTGCCTCAAGACGATGACGTTTTCCGGAAATAGAAATCTGAGCTTCTCCCTCAATCAGATACACGAGCGCATCGAATGGCGCTGTATGCTCACTTAGACCTTGTTCTTTATCAAAGGCGAATAAAGTTACAGTTCCTGCCCTCTTGTTTATTATCTGCCGGCTTACTATTGAGCCATCTCTGTAATCTATTGATTCTATCGCTCTTGAGACTTTAGTCTTAGCCATTTTTGATTCCCGCAAAATCCGCAAAGTCTAATCTGGTCGCAGCTGTTAAACGCTGCTCGAACTTATTTTGAAAGACTGACAACC
>CAZUZR010000092.1:0-2565 GCA_964625025.1 uncultured Planctomycetia bacterium
ATCGAAACCTACCACCGACAATTCTTTAGGTATCACCAAATTGTAGGCTTTCGCCACATCGATTAATTCCAAGGCCATAATATCAGAGGCGGCAAATATCGCAGTAGGCGGCGTCTTTAATTTGAGCAGATTCATTGCAGCTAATCGCGCGGAAGACCTTAAGAAATTTCCCGGGCTGATGTATTCTTCTCGAATTTTGATTCCTTTTTTATCCAAAGCTTCTTTGTATCCCTCTAGCCTGAGTTTTCCTGCTTGCGTGGTTAAATCGCCCGCAATTGTGGCAATATCAGAATGCCCCAGTCCTACTAAATATTCGATTACTTCCGTAGCAGCTTTTTTATTATCTACGCTGATGCAATTTATCGGCTCCTCAAAAAAGTTATTCATAACTATGTAAGGGATTTTCTTGGCAATCACCTTTTTTAAAGTAATCAGGTCGCTGTCGATATCGGCAAAGATAATTCCATCGATATTCTTTGGGTTTAATAGTGAACTAGTGAGCCAGTCTGTATGAGAGTACCTTTCAGTTATATGAACCAACAGATCAACTTTGAGCCTACTCGCCGCTACACTCGCTCCCTTGATTACTTCGCAGGAAAAATAGGAATGAAATATATCCTCAAACCGAGGTATTATCAATGCGTAGATTTTATTCATTTTTCTCCTTTAATGAGCGCGCAACTTACGGAGCGTTAAGTTTTCATCTGCAACGTAAGTTGCGCGCGAATTAAACCCCCCCACCACTTTTAGTAATAGGTGCTCTTCCTACAGAAAACCTTTATCTTCTTTTCAAACCCACCATCTTTACTCCTACGGTTGTTTCTAAAAGTGGTGGGGGGGTTAAGTTCAGACAGACAACTTAGCTTTCCCCTGAAATCTGCCCTCTGCAATCCGAAGGATTGCGAGGACTTAGTCCCGGGAATGCTTTGCATTCCACGGGGAAAGATTTCGGGGACTTAACCCCGGAAATTCTTCGAATTTCTCGGGGCGCTATCGCTCGCTAAGTTGTGTCTTCACTTAACCTCTTCTTCGATAGTTTCTTTTTCTTGTTGGGTGATGAAATTCTTCAATTTTCTTAAGGCTGTCTCTTCTATCTGTCTAACCCTTTCGCGAGAAACGCCCATTTTTTTAGCAATTTGTGCTAAAGTATGCGATTCGCCGTTAGTCAAGCCAAACCTAAGGTCGAGGACCTTTCTTTGTTTCTTATTCATAAAGCCTAAAAGATCCAGTATCCTTTCTTTGTCTAAAAAGCGCCCCAATTCTTCGTCGGGAGCAGCCATGCTTTCATCTTCGATGATATCTTTGACCTGGCCTTCTTTATCTTCCCCTATAGGCGCTTCCAGGCTGGACATCTTTGTGGTCCATTTATCGATATCTCTTATCTTTTCAAGCGGCAACTTCATTTTTTTGGCTACTTCTTGTTCGGTAGGTTTACGTTTTAATTTAGTAGTCAATTTATCTTTCGCCTTTTTCCACTTGGAAATGTTTTCGCTCATGTACACTGGTATGCGGATAATCTTTCCTTGTTCGATAATGGCGCGAGTGATACTTTGTTTTATCCACCAGGCTGCGTAGGTTGAAAAACGGAATCCCTTTTGAGGGTTAAATTTATCCACCGCGCGCATAAGGCCGATATTGCCTTCTTCAATTAAATCCATGAAGGGAATGCCAAAGTTCATGTACCGCTTGGCAATATTTATTACCAATCTTAAATTGGATCTGATCATTTTTGAACGCGCATGTTTATCTCCTCTTTTGATGCGTTTAGCCAGGTCGATTTCCTCGTGCGCTTTTAAAAGTGGGATATGCCTTATTTCTTTAAGATAGGTTTTTATCGATTCAGCCATATTTATTTTTTTAGTACTGCCTGCGCCGCTGCCAGTCTGGCAATAGGCACTCTAAAGGGCGAACAGCTGACATAATTCATTTTTACTTTGTGGCAGAATTCAACCGAAGCCGGCTCACCGCCATGTTCGCCGCAAATGCCAACCTTTAAATCCTTGCGAGTTTTTCTGCCGCGCTCAATACCCATTTTAATTAATTCCCCGATTCCCTCTTGGTCAATGGTCTGGAACGGATCTGCTGGCAATATCCCTTTATTTAAATAATCCGGCAGAAATCCTCCGATATCATCGCGAGAAAAACCGAATCCCATCTGGGTTAAATCATTTGTGCCGAATGAGAAGAATTGCGCAACTTCAGCGATTTTGTCAGCAACTATTGCCGCCCGGGGAATTTCTATCATTGTACCGAATAGATGCGGGATCGCTTTTAATTTATATTTTTCTAGAACTTCTTTGTAAACTTTTTTACAAAGTTCAAGCTGGTTAGTCAATTCTTTGGTTGCGCAGACAACCGGGACCATAATTTCCGGATCGACTTTTTTGCCTTCCTTGATAAGTTCGGCTGCTGATTCAAGAATCGCGCGCACCTGCATTTCAGTGACTTCCGGATAAGTTACGCCCAAACGCACGCCGCGATGGCCCATCATAGGATTACTTTCCCGCAGTCCCTCTGCTCTCTTTGCCAAGTCTTCCATAGAAATATTCAGGCTTTTTGCTAAAG
>CAZUZR010000093.1:0-2531 GCA_964625025.1 uncultured Planctomycetia bacterium
GAACGAACTATTTGTCCACCCTTGCCCTTCTTCAATTCAATATTGTGAATAAATGTTCCTATCGGGATATTTTTTAGCGGAAGGGCATTGCCCGCTTTTATATCCGCATCCGGCCCTGAAGCAACCTCATCTCCAACCTTTACATCTTGCGGTGCAATGATATATCTGCGCTCACCGTCCTGATATTCCAATAACGCCAAAAATGCGGACCTGTTCGGGTCGTACTCAATTGCGATGACCTTAGCCTGAATTCCAATTTTATCGCGCTTAAAATCGACGATTCTAATCATGCGCTTATGCCCACCGCCTCGGTGACGAATCGTTATATGGCCATGCGCATCGCGACCACTGGTCCTTTTCTTAGGAATAACCAAAGATTTCTCCGGTTCTTTTTTTGTAATTGCAGAGAAATCCGCGGTCGTCATCCACCTTCTTGATTTCGTATATGGTTTATATACCTTAACCATAGAAAATGTCCTTACATCTTAATCTCGATTTTGTTACCTTCCCGTAAGGTAACTATCGCTTTTTTCCAATCAGGGGTTTTACCGGGTTTGAATCTTACCTTTCTCCACTTTCCAGGCGCTATCATCGTATTTACTTTCTTTACCTTCACCTTATATATATCTTCTACTGCCTTTTTAATCTCGGGTTTGTTTGCTCGCGCATCGACCTCAAATATGTATTTGTTAAAAGAGGTGAGCGCAGTGCTTTTTTCTGTATGAAGCAGTAAACGAACTATCTTATAAGCTTCTGTCATTGCTTAAGTAATGTTTCAGTTAAAGCAGCAAGTGCCTTTTGCGTTAAGACCAATTTATGCTGTTTTAAAACCTCATAGGCATTTAACGCCTTATAATCTCGTAATAGCACTTCCGGAATATTCCTAGCAGCACGAATTACAGTCTCATCTTTATTGTCGAGAACCACTAAAGGTTTATCATCCGCTTTTAAATTGCGCAATATGCTCGCGAATTCCTTCGTTTTAGGTTTAGCGATTTTTATATCGTCCAGAACTATCAGTTCATTATTGTTCAATTTATCATTTAAACTGGATATTAATGCCAACCTTCTAATATTCCTTGGAATTGAATAAGAATAATCTCGTGGATGAGGTCCAAAGATTATGCCGCCCCCTCTCCATAATGGTGATCTTATTGTACCTGCACGAGCGCGACCAGTTCCCTTTTGCCTCCACGGTTTCTTTCCGCCGCCAGATACCTCTGAACGAGTCTTGGTCGAGGCGGTACCCTGCCTCAAGTTGGCTTCGTACATCTTTATCGCCTGATACAAAATCGCTTCGTTTACTTCACCATTAAAGATATCTTTATCTAGCGTCATCTTTCCTATTGACTCGCCTTTTATATTGTAAATGGGTACCTCTACCATATTCTATTTCTTAACCTCTTTCTTCGCTGGTTCAGCCTTTGCCTTTGGCTTTTCCTTCTTCTCCTTTACCGCAACTATCTGTGGCATCTTCGCTCTTTTGAGCTTCTTCGCTTTCTTTATAACTAAAAAACTATTTTTGTGACCTGGCACAGCGCCTTCTATGACCAACAAATTGTTCTCTGGATCAACTTTGACGACTTCCAAATTTTGAACCGTTACTGTGTCTCCGCCCATCCTGCCCGGCAAATGATGTCCTTTAAAAACTCTTCCAGGGGTAGTGCTCGAACCTATCGATCCAGCTCTTCTATGAGACGTTGAGCCATGTGTCTTAGGCCCGCCTTTCCAATGCCATCTTTTCATTCCGCCCTGAAAGCCCTTGCCAATAGAAGTGCCTGTTATATCAACCGCATCTCCAGGAGCAAATACGTCAATTCGTACCTTTTGTCCGACTTCAAATTTTTGTTCCGGCGTAACCCTTAACTCTCGAATAAATCTTTTTGGAGGTATATTTATTTTTTTAAACTTACCCAACTCAGGTTTATTTGTGGCCTTTTCCTTCTTATCGACAAATCCCAACTGCACCGCATCATAGCCATCTTTCTCTTTCGTCTTAATTTGCAAGACATAGCAAGGTCCCGCTTCGATGACGGTAACGGGAATTACCCGCCCATCGTTCCTAAAAACTTGGGTCATTCCTATTTTTCTTCCTAAAATTCCAACGGGCATTTTTTTAAATTTTGATTTTTGACATTTGATTTTTGATTTTATTTAATCTCCACATCCACTCCGGCCGGCAAGTCCAATTTCTTCAATGCATCTATTGTCTTTGAAGTCGGCTCAATGATATCCAAAACTCGTTTATGTGTCTTAATCTGAAATTGCTCTCGAGATTTCTTATCTATATGTGGCGAGCGCAAAACCGTATAAACTTCATGATCGACCGGTAGAGGTATCGGCCCTGATACCTTTGCGCCTGTCCTTTTTGCAGTCTCTACGATTTCCGCTGCAGACTGATCGAGTATCCTATGGTCATAAGCCCTGAGTTTAATCCTTATCTTTGTCTTATGCGTAGTCGCCATCTTTACTTTTCTATCTCCGATACGACTCCAGCGCCTACTGTATGTCCACCTTCTCTGATGGCGAAG
>CAZUZR010000094.1:0-2528 GCA_964625025.1 uncultured Planctomycetia bacterium
TGGGTCGCGAAAGAATGCCTTAACGTATGTGGAGTCACTCTCTTTTTTATTCTGGCGTCGCGAACGTAATGCTTAATCATCATCCAAAACGACTGCCGAGACATAGGCCTTCCAAGCCGAGTCAAGAACAAGGCGTTCGCCTCGGCCCTCTTTAAAAACTTAGGCCTCGCCTTCTCAAGATATTTTTTAAGCGCTTCCTTCGCCTTTCTTCCTATAGGTATTATCCTTTCCTTCTGCCCCTTGCCGATACACTTCACAAACCCGACATCCAAATTCAGGTCGTTCAATTTTAAATTGACCAGTTCAGAGACCCGCATTCCTGTCGCATACATAAGTTCAAGCGCCGCCTTATCACGCAAACCTTGTTTATTCCGAATATTCGGTTTCTCAAGTATCGCTTCAACCTCGCTCAAATCCAAAACATCCGGTAATTTCTTCCATAACTTAGGGGTCTCAAGGACAGAGGTAACGTCTTCCTTTATATATCGCTGGTTTACAATGAATCTGTGAAATACCTTTATGGCGACGAGGTTACGGGCGATTGAACTTGCATTAAGACCTCTTTCCTTCAAATACATCAAGAAATTTTGGATATCTTGTCGCTTTACATTATCGAGGGACTCTATCGCTTTGGATTTTAAGAAAGCAACATATTTATCCAAATCACGCCCATAGGATTCAATTGTATTCTCGCTTAATCCTCGCTCAACTGAAAGATAATCTAAAAATTCCTTGATCTGTTCTTTCATCCCGTTAGAAATCCTCTATAAAAATGGATTATGTTCCTTTTCGTAACCTATAGTTGATGCTGAACCATGTCCTGGATAAATCTTCGTCGAATCAGGCAGGACTAACAATTTTTCACGTAAGGATTTAAATAAATCCTTTTCAGAGGCGTATGAAAAATCGGTCCTTCCTATCCCTTCGCAAAACAATGTATCGCCAGTAAAAACTATATCATCGCACTTAATCGAAACTGAGCCTGGCGTATGTCCCGGCGTATGAATTATTTCCAAAACTAAATCGCCTATATTTATCTTATCCTTATCTTCTAAAAGCCTATTTGCCTTCGGAGAAGATACTGTCAATCCAAATTGAGCGGAGAGATTTTTTATCGGGTTCTTTAAAAATGCTGCGTCCAGCCTATGAATTAAAACCGGCAAACCAAATCCGCCATTGGCTCCGATATGGTCGGCGTGGCCGTGAGTATTTAAAATATATTTCGGCATCGCCTCAATTTCACCTAATCGTTTTTTTATCTTATCGTAATCGGCGCCGGGGTCTATAATTACTGCTTCGCGGGTACTTTTGCACTCTAAAATATAGCAATTGACCTCCATCGGACCCACTGAAATCGTCTCTAATATATAATCCATCTATTTAGGCAAACCCCGTTAGAAATCGAGCATTCCATTTAAGCTAAAGCGATATTTCTAACGGGGCATGGTCTGTTCAATAGTCGTAATCGGCTTGATCGGCTCTTCTTCTTTTATTATGAACTCTTTTACCTTCCTGGTCTCGAACTCCCTTATTATTACCCGCCTTTCTTTCTCTAAATCGTTTGCCATCTTTACGGCGTCGACTCGATTGGGCTGGCCCAATCTCAACTTTTCCAAGATATCTTCATAAACTTTAATATGAGTCGATAGCGCCTCTTTCTTTGGGCTGTTTAATAAATCCTGCATCCTTTTCATATCATCGAGCGCTAAATTTGCGCTTTGAACCTGACGCTTATTACTTAAACCAGAAAACAAGGATTCCATCAACTCCTCAGTCCATCCTCGCCAGTAAATAAAATGGTTATTATATAGGACTTCGTTGGTATAAATTCCCCTGTAATCTTGGGTCACTAAAACTGGCGTTATCTTTCCTTTCTTTGGCGGCCGAACAAATTTTTTCTTTAAAGTTGCGCAACCGGACAGGTTCAAAACAAAGACTGCAACAATCCCCAATAAGACCAATTTTTTTAAACTCTTCTTCAGTATTTCCCCTTTACTAATTTATCGAATTCCTTTTCATCCATAATCTTTACCCCGAGCGCCTTTGCCTTATCATATTTCGACCCCGGGTTCTCGCCAACCACCATAAAGTCAGTCACCTTGCTCACGCTCGACGATGCGCTGCCGCCTAAATTCTTTACTAATTCCTCGGCCTCTGTTCGACTGTATCCTTTTAATTCCCCGGTAAAGACGAACGTCTTGCCAGCGAACTTCATGCTTATGGGCGCACGTCGTTTTTCTTCCCATTTAACGCCAGCTCTCTTTAATTTCTCTAATACTTTTTTCGTAGCAGGATTTTGGAAGAATTCATAAATTGACTGCGCCATTATTGGTCCTATCTCATGAATTTTAGTCAAATCCCCAGCGCTTTGCTTGGATAATTCATCTATTGAGGAGCAAGTCCGTGCTAAAATATCAGCGGCGTGAACACCAACATGTCGAATCCCCAAGGCATAAATTAATCGAGATAATGGATTATTTTTGCTTTTCTGTATAGACTTGGGTAAATGAAAATGCAGAAGTATGGTA
>CAZUZR010000095.1:0-2352 GCA_964625025.1 uncultured Planctomycetia bacterium
CTTCGCCGCAGGCATTTACCATCTGATGGAATAACCTCTTCCTGCAATCCCCCGCCGCAAAAATTCCCTCTCGCGAGGTAATCATATCATCGTTGGTTACGATGTAATTATTTTCATCCATTTCAACGAGGTCCTTCGCGATAGCGGTATTAGGACTTAAGCCTATGCCCACAAATACTCCGCTCGTCAGCAAAATCCTCTCTTCGCCGGCCTTTACATCCTTCAATTTTACTTTCTCAACTTTTACTTCCCCTAATATCTCCGTAACAACCGCGTTCCAGATAAAATTTATCTTCTTATTTTGGAATGCGCGTTCCTGAATTATCTTCGTTGCTCTAAGTTGGTCCCTCCTATGAACCAAAGTAACCGCAGGGCAGAACGTCGTTAAAAATATAGCGTCCTCAACAGCTGTATCGCCGCCTCCGACAACAACTACCTCTTTATCTTTAAATAAGGGGGCATCGCAAGTAGCACAATACGAGACGCCCTTGCCATTTAACCTGTCTTCTCCCGGCACGTTCAATTTATTTGGCTTTGCGCCCATCGCCAAAATTATGGCGTGCGCTTTATGCGAACCTTTATTGGTCCTTACGATCTTGCCATCCACGCCTAAATCTTCAATCGAAATCGCAGTTTCGGTTTTAATCTCCATATCAAATCGAGTAGCTTGTTTTACCATTTCATCTATCACTTTTTCTCCGCTTACGCCTTGTGCAAAACCCGGATAATTCTCAACGAGTAAAGAAGATAGAATCTGACCGCCGGGTAAGGCCCTTTCCAAAAGCAGCGTCTTAAGTCGGGCGCGCGCAGTATATAATCCAGCGGCCAACCCGGCCGGCCCGCCGCCAATGATTATCACATCATAGTCGGGCATAATCTTAACTCTCCTTCTTTAAGATGAATCCAAAAATTCCAGAAGCAACATAAAATATGCTAACGGCATATAAAATCCAGCTTCTATCAATATACTCCGCAAGGCGCGACGCAATCAACATAAAAATGAGCAACGCAAGATTCATCACAATCCCTAAAGAACTAAATATCCTGCCACGCATATGTTCCAGAACGACCTCATAGATTAAGGTATTTGCTGAAATCCCAATCGGCGCGACTACCACCCCTAATATTATAACCATAATCGAGGCGAACCCAAGGGACTGAGTCCACTTTAAAAGTGCCGTAAAGATAAACATTGCGATGCCGCTTAAAATCAAACAAGTAAAAATCGTCTTTGGCTTCGCAAGCCCCTGCCCTAATCTACCATATAAAATGGAACCCAAGAAAAATCCGCTGCCTAAAAATAGCCCCAACAAACTCAAATCTCGCGTCACAGAGCCCATCGTCTGTTGGATGAATACGATGACAACCGCATAAGCAGCCCCGGCTCCAGCCATTAAGATAAATATTACATTGAATACAAATTTAACCTCGCGATGGTCCTTTAGATAATTTAAGCCGTCTTTGATCTCTTTTACGAGCGAGGTCTTTATCGCCTCTTTTATCTTAATGGAATCTAAATGCGAATGAAGATGGCGTCCCTTTTTGGCGACGAAGGAAATTGCTATCGCAGATAGAAAATAAATTAGGGAATTTAAATATAGCCCTCCCTTAACGCCAGACAGCTCAATCAAAAGGCCGCCAACCACAAACCAGGCTAAAGCGCCAATCATTCCGGTAATGGTAAATAACGAATTTGCGGCAAGCAACTTTTCAGTTGAGACTAAATCCGGAATTATAGCAAGCCTGGCAGGAAGAAAAAAACAACTTACTGCAAATATGAGGAATACAGCTGTATAAATTGGAAAAGATTGTTTTAGAGCCAAAAGCGCAATGGGAATTGTCAAAACTATTAGCCCGCGCAAAATATCGCAGACTACCATTGTCTTCTTTCTATCCCACCTATCGACGAATGCGCCTGCAATTGGGCCCACTACGAAGGCGGGCATCATAGTAAAGGAGAGAAGTTTTGCTAGTTCGAAGGTTGAACCAGGGGCCCTACTATAGACGATGGCGATAAGCGCCATCTGATTGAGCCTGTCGCCAAATTGCGAGATTATCTGCCCCAGCCAAAGGTAGAAAAAATTCCGCTCTTTTAAGACTTCTCTGAATCTCGCCAAGATTTAAGCCCTTAAATCCTATCTCGCTCCCTTTAAATCCTCTTAAGTCTGGAGCTGGCGAGAGGATTTGGCGCCCTCATTCTCCTACCGTCGAATTCGGGTCGGCCATCCGCTCGCTGTCACCTCGCACCAATATCTTGGTACTCGGTTTTTCCAATCTTATGGGCGCTCACCTTCTCGCGCCCATCGACAAGCTTGCGCTCCTTTTGCCCGCCTCACCATCTCGGCGGGCTTG
>CAZUZR010000096.1:0-2220 GCA_964625025.1 uncultured Planctomycetia bacterium
ATTCATCATAGGTTAAAGCCGCTTTTGAAAATGCCCTTATCTTCCGTTTATCCATTTTTCTAAAATCCGATTAAACTCATTTGGTTTCGTCAAAAATGGGGCGTGTCCTGAATTTTTTATGATTGCCAACATTGAATTTTTAATTGCTTTATGCATATATTCTGAAGCACCCTTTGGAGTCGTTGAATCGCTTTCGCCACAAACTATAAGCACAGGCATATCAAATCCCTTTATCTTTTTACGAAAATCAGTTTTTTCCAACATATCTAATCCTAAAATCAGCGCATCTTTATTTGGATGTGGATTTTTATTCAGCATCTTCAAGAGGTTTTTAAAATTTGCTTTATCAACTTCGTTCTCAAGAAATATCGAACGGTGAAAATCCGAAAGAGCATAGTTAAAATCTCGATTTATCCTGCGTCTCATAAGCCTTAGATTCTTCACCTTAAATCCAAACTTGAAACCGTCGCTCTTTAAGAATTTCGGAGAGCCGCCGACCAAAGCGATTGAATTTATAATTTCAGGCACAATCTCAATTAGCTTGAAAATTACATAGCAACCTAAGGACCAGCCTACGAAATTTACATTATTAACATTTAATTTTTTACAAAGCATTGCCATGTCCTGCGCAAACGCATCAAGTAAATTATCCGTGCTTTTCCATTGGGATTTGCCGTGTCCCCTTAAATCCGCTGTTATTACTCTGTACTTATTCGAAAGCGTTTCTACTTGATTTATCCAAACCCGAGAATCGCATCCCCACCCGTGAATGAAGAATAAAGTTTTTCCTTTACCTTTTACCTCGTAATAAATCATATGACCTTCAATTCTCGTCCCACTTTTTTGAAGGAATCGAGCGCCTCTTCTAAATCGCCTCTCTTATGTGATGCCATAACGGTGATCCTAAGCCGCGCCTTCCCCTCTGGAACCGTCGGAGGCCTTATCCCCTGAACAAATACGCCCTCCTCAAATAGCCTTTGACTAAATTCCATCGTGACCCTCGGTTCTTTCGTCAAAATCGGGATTATGGGCGTTTCGCTTTCTAATATATCGAAGCCCAATTCCGCCAAACCCTTTCTTAAAAATTCGACGTTCTCCCATAATTTCTCCCGTAACCGAGGTTCATTTTCTATAATTTCCAAAGCCGCGATAGATGCCGCGCAAATCGCAGGCGGTAAAGATGTCGTGTAAATAAAACCCCTTGACTTATTTATCAAATATTCTATCAACGTCTTAGAGCCGCATATAAATGCGCCGAATGAACCTGCCGCTTTGCTTAAGGTCCCCATCTGAATTTGAATTTTTCCCTGCAAACCGAAATATTCGACTGCGCCTTTGCCTTTCTTCCCTAACACGCCGCTTGCATGTGCTTCGTCTACGTAAATCCACGCATCATATTTCTCTGCCAACTCAACAATCTTTGGCAGTGGCGCGATATCTCCGTCCATGCTAAAAATCGTATCTGTTATAATTACCTTTCGCCTATATCCGCCGGAGGCCTTAAGCATATCTTCAAGTGCACCCATATCCTTATGCGGATATCGCTTGAATTGCGCGCGGCTTAATAAGATGCCGTCGATAATTGAGGCGTGATTTAATTTATCGGAAAATACAATATCGTCTTTGTCGACAAGCGCCGAAATCACGCCTAAATTTGCGGTATATCCCGAATTAAATAATAAAGCCGCCTCGCAACCTTTGAAGGCGGCTATCCTTTCTTCTAATTTTTTATGGAGGCTCATATTTCCGACGACGAGCCTCGATGCACCTGAGCCAAGTCCATATTTATCTAATGCTTCTTTTGCTGCAACTTTTAACCGCTCGTCATTGGCAAGCCCAAGATAATTATTCGAGCAAAAATTTAAAACTTGCCTTCCATCGATTATTACTTTTTCTCTCTGCTCCCCTTCTAAAAGGCGTAGCGTGCGCCGCAGTCCTTTTTCCTCTAATTCGCTTAATTCCTTCTTAAGGGGCTCCATCCACTTTCAATCCCATATCTTCTATCATCTTTAAATCTTCTTCCGGAGGGCTGCCTTTGGTCGTAAGATAATTTCCGATGATAATCGCATCTGCGCCGGCGGTGAAAATCAGCGGCTGAAGGCTTCGTAAATTTACCTGCCTTCCGCCGCAAATCCTTATCTCTTTTTTGGGCAAGATAAATCTATAGATGGCAACCATCTTAAGCAATTCCAATGGATTTAAAGGAAGGTTATTTTGAAA
>CAZUZR010000097.1:0-2160 GCA_964625025.1 uncultured Planctomycetia bacterium
GTTGGGGACGGTTCTCTGGTAACGAGTATTTATAGCTTTAACGAGAACCGTCCCCTACTGAGAAACCGCGCCGCCTCGCCGATGGAAATATATAACGAGACAGGTTATTCTTTGTGGATACGGTATTTATTGCGATCGACAACAGTAAGTGCTTTTTTAAGTTCAGATAGGTTTACTTCTTTTAAGAGGCGGGTTAAGACTATGTGGACTTTTTCTATTTCCTCGGGAGTTTCTGATGCTCTAAATCGAAGAACGATAATTCCTGAATGGCTGCTTAAAGGATACAAGTATATATCAGAAAAATGCAGGTCGTTAGTGATGAGAATTGTTTCTTTTCCTTTGGCTAAATTTAAGACCTCTCCGTTAGAGGAGGAAGTTTTAGCTAAATCCGAGACCGATAGGGTAGAAAACCCAAGTTTTACAAGGAGTTCTCTTGTTTTACCAAGGACGCACTCATCTATAAAAAAATCCATCTTAGGCTTTACTCAGTTCTTCAAAGAAATGTATCTCTTCGTTTTTAACAAACTGATTAGCGTAGCTTATGCAAGCATAGATATCTTCAAGAGTTATTTGAGGAAAATAATCTTTGCCAGTAATCTCCTCGGGCTTCAGGCCAGCAGCCAAGAGGTCAAGGATTTGCCACACCATTATACGGTGTCCTCTGATACAAGGTTGCCCGTGGCAAATATCAGGCGAAACCGATATCCGTTTCAAAAGATTCTCCATATTCTTACCTCCGATAAAAATATAGCACTCATTTTATCAAAAGTCAAGCGGGTCGTTGTCGCTGCTTCGTTAGAAAAGTTTTACTTACTTTCAATAGTTAAAGGATTTGTTTTAAAAGCCGCCGCCTCGCCGCTGCGTAACCATCTACACTTACGAAGTGTGCGAAGGCTTTTAGTTTATCCCCACTTCGTAAGTGGAGAGGTAGACGGCGCCGCCTCGCGACCGAGCTCGAGCCCAGTTAGAAGCGAGGGAGTCCTGAACAGATCTCTATTTATCAAAGATAACTGCGAAGGACCGATGGCTTTTGAAGCTAACCTGAGTATTAAACGCAATATAGAAATACTCAAATCGATATATAAGAGGGAATTACGAGAACACAAAATCCCCAGATTTATTAAGACCGAGAAAGGTAAATTTCTTTCTTCAGATATTGATGATGTGGCCAATTGTTTTATGAAAATCGGCCTAAAAGGTAAACGTTTTATAGACTTAGGTAGTGGCGATGGTAGTAAAGTGTATCTTGCAGATTTACTCGGGGCAGACGCAGAAGGCTGGGAACTCAATTCGAGGCTATATACATTTAGTACATCTATCATAAGAAGACAACTAATTATAGAATTGATGAACACGAGCGCAAGATTTATAAAAGATGATTTTATGAAGGCGAATCTAAGTGGTTACGATGTGATATTTTACTTCAATTGGGGAGCTGACAAAGAAGTTGAATTATTTCAAAAAATTGAAGCAGAGATGAAAAGCATCGCTATACTAATCGTGTGGGGCATAAATTCATTAAATTATCACAAGACTACGTACCTTAAATTTTTAAAATGTGGAACGTGGTATTCTATTTATTCTAACGCACGGCAAGATTTTTCCGTCGCCTCATTGGATCGTTATGACCTCCGGGGTCAAAAAGGTACGGACGCCGCCTCGCCGGTGTCTCTTAATCCGCTATCTAACCCGTACCACTTACGAAGTGAAATAGGTTTAGGCGCTTGCCCTGAGCGTATTCGAAGAACCGTTTACCCTGAGCGAGTCCTTCGACTTACGCTCAGGACGAGTCGAAGGGCCGCCTCGCCGATGATATCTTATAAGGTTGTTGATAATATCCTTAGCCGGGAGGCAGGCAGGTTAAAAGAGATTGATGGCGTAGCGGTGGAGGTAAAAGCTTTTATAGTGGGCAGCTATAGGCATATAGGAGGTAACAGGGAAACACCTTTATCTAAATTTAATGATGTTGATATTTTGTTGGGTTATCGAAGCGCTCAAGAGATAAACGAAGATACCCTTGTAGAGGAATTATTGGCCAAGATGAATAACCTGTTGGCAACGGAGCGCCCCGATGCCGAGATAGGATATCTGCGTCCGGAAGCATTGGTAGGCACAGGCCTTAAGCATAGAGGGTATTTAGTAGTAGGCGATTTAACGTTG
>CAZUZR010000098.1:0-2046 GCA_964625025.1 uncultured Planctomycetia bacterium
CGCCAGCGATTATAACCGCATAGATATTTTTATTATGTGGCATTTTTTTCTTCTATTAATGCAATAGCCTGCCTTTAAGCGTGGGCTGCCTCAACCAAGTCTTTAACGTACCTGCCTACAGCTCCAACCAGGTTCTTTTTGCCAGAATATCTCTCTACAACTCTAACTATCGCAGAACCAACTATTACGCCATCCGCAACTTTGCATATCTGTTTTATTTGACTTGGGCGTGATACGCCAAAACCGACGCAAACCGGTTTTGTTGTGGAGCTTTTTATTTGGCGAACTTGGGCGAGTAATTCTTTCGGAAGACGTTCGCGTGCTCCGGTTATTCCAGTCAATGAAACATAATAGATGAAGCCTTTGGATTTTTTGGCCACCAATCTAATTCGCTCTTTTGTGCTCGTAGGGCTTAAGAGAAAAATCGTAGAAAATTTCTTGCCTTTCGAAGCAGTAATCAATTCATCCGCTTCCTCAGGCGGAAGGTCAGGCACTATCACTCCATCGATCCCGTTTTTTATGCAATCTGCAACGAATTTTTTCAGCCCATATTTGAATATCGGATTGTAATAGGTCATAAGCAGGATGGGAATGTCGGTTAAAGTCCTTAGGCTGCCCACAGTTCTAATTATCCCCGATAAAGTTGTGCCGCGCTTAAGCGCCCTTTCAGAAGCCGCCTGAATAGTTGTGCCATCTGCAATAGGATCGGAGAAGGGAACGCCCAGTTCAATTATATCCACGCCGCACTTGTCCAATTGCGAAATTAATCTTTTTGTTGTAGATAGCCCGAAATCTCCGGCGGTGATGAAAGCAACGAATGCCTTCTTTTTTCTTTTCTTTAATTCCTTAAATTTACTTTCTATTCTATTCATCTCTTGTTGTCATTCCCGCGTAAGCGGGAATCCAGTATCTTCGCCACCATCTCCACATCTTTGTCGCCCCTGCCGGAAAGGCAGAGCACGATAATTTTATCCTTGCTTAAATTTCGCGCCAATTTAGTAACATAATAAATTGCATGGGCGGGCTCAAGCGCAGGGATTATTCCCTCTGTCTCGGAGAGCAATTTAAATCCTTCTAATGCCTCTTTATCCGTTACGGCGACATATTTAGCGCGGCCTATCTTTTTATAATAAGAATGTTCGGGCCCAACGCCGGGATAATCCAACCCAGCCGAAACTGAATGGGCTGTCTTCACCTGACCGAATTTGTCCTGTAATAAATAACTTTTGCTTCCGTGCAAAACGCCGATTTCTCCTTTTCCTAAAGTCGCTGCATGTTCGCCCGTCGTCAAACCACGGCCCGCTGCTTCAACTCCGATAAATTTTACATTTCTATCATTAAAGAATGGATGAAACAACCCCATTGCATTTGAACCACCGCCAACGCATGCTAAAAGATAATCAGGCAGCCTTCCTTCCATTTTTATAATTTGTCGCCTCGTCTCCTTTCCAATGACCGATTGAAAATCGCGAATCATCATCGGAAATGGATGAGGTCCTACGACGGAGCCCAGACAATAATGAGTTGTCCTTACGTTTGTAACCCAATCCCTCATCGTCTCATTTATTGCATCCTTCAGAGTCTTGCTACCACTCTTTACTGGCGTGACCTTCGAGCCAAGCAACTGCATCCTGAATACATTTAACGCCTGTCGCCTTATATCCTCTTCGCCCATATATATTTCGCATTCAAGCCCAAACATAGCTGCAACTGTGGCGGTGGCAACGCCGTGTTGACCTGCCCCTGTCTCGGCGATGATGCGTTTTTTGCCCATTCTTAAAGTAAGAAGCCCTTGCCCTAAGGTGTTGTTTATCTTATGAGCGCCAGTGTGCAACAAATCCTCGCGCTTTAAATAAATTTTAGATCCTTTTAATCTCTTTGTTAAGCGCTCAGCAAAATATAAAGGTGTGGGCCTTCCTGCAAAATTCGCTAAATAAAAGCGAAGCAGGCGCACGAACTTCTTGTCGCGCTTTGCCTTATAGTATTCGCGCTCCAATTCATCGAGCGCAGCCATTAAGGTCTCAGGGACGTATTTGCCCCCAAAAA
>CAZUZR010000099.1:0-1986 GCA_964625025.1 uncultured Planctomycetia bacterium
GATAACCCTACGCTCTTCTGGAACGTAGAGAGAGAGAAGTTTCATCCGAATTTTTATGTGGATATATCTGACTATCTGGATATAAAACTTAAGGTGATGTCCTTCCACAAATCCCAACTTAGGCCCTCCCTACATCATTGTAGCCTCGAAAACTTAGCGAACTTGGTAAAATTGCGTGGCAGGGAAATCTCGGTAAAGGCAGCCGAGGCATTTATGTGTTTTAGGTTTGTATTGTGAGGCGATTCGTGATTAATCATTCCCGGCCGACGATAAGTAAGCACGAGATAACCGCTGTAATAAAAGTTTTGCGTTCTGGATACCTTGCCAATGGGCCTATCTGCCAAAAATTTGAGAGATCCTTTTCAAGATTTATCGGAGTAAAAGAAAGTGTCGCTGTAACATCAGGGACAGCGGCTTTGCATTTAGCTTTATTGGCCCTTAATGTTGGAGCGGGGGACGAGGTGATTATCCCAAGTTTTGTCTGCGCGGCCGTATTAAACGCAGTCAATTATACGGGCGCAAAGGCGAGGCTTGCCGATATAGAATTGGAGGACTTCAACCTAAGCCTCGACGATGTGACAAGGAGACTCTCCAAGAAGACGAAGGCAATTATTCTTCCTCACATCTTTGGCAAACCTGCCGATATTCGTAATTTTCTAAAATTGGGGATTCCTATTATCGAAAATTGTGCGCAGGGCGTTGGCGCTAAATTACGAGGAAAACGCATAGGGAGTTTCGGAACGTTATCCACATTTTCTTTCTATGCGACGAAGGTGTTAACTACAGGTTATGGCGGAATGGTCTGCTCGAACAATTCCACCTATATAAAAAGGATAAAGGATATTATCGTTCCCGACGAAAGAGAGGATTATAAAGTCCGCTATAATTATAAGATGTCTGACATCTCTGCCGCCTTGGGCTTAAGCCAACTTAAAAGGCTTAGATTCTTTATCGCCAAAAGGAGAAGGCTTGCCAAAGCGTATGATGAAATCCTTTCCAGTTCAAAAGAGATAGTTTTGCCTTCGGGCGACGGCCATATATACTTTAGATATGTCATCAGGATAAGAGGCGATATTAAAAAAATTATTAAAGGTTTAGCCAAGCGAGGCATTGAGGCGAAGAGGCCTGTTTTTAAACCGTTGCATCAGTATCTGGGTTTTAAAAAAAGCGAATACCCCAAGGCCGAGGCGGCGTATAATTCTGCGATTTCACTGCCTATATATCCGACGCTTAGCGAAGGCGAGGCAAGATTTATTGCAAGGGCAACCGTTGAGGCCGTAGAAAAACGAGGCCGTAGAATAAGTTGAAACTTTCGGCGCATCAACCAAACTATTTGCCTTATCTGGGCTTTTTTCATAAAATATACTTAAGCGATATCTTCGTCATTTTGGAGACGGCGCAATTCGTAAAAAGCGGGCCTTTCGCCTGGATGAACCGCAACAGAATTCGCACCAAGGATGGCTGGATATGGCTGACTATCCCGGTCTTGACGAAAGGGAGATTCCCAGTATCGCTCTACGATGCCGAGATAGATAATGAGGTAAATTGGAGGGAGAAACACTGGAAGTCCATCTATCAAAATTATCATAAGGCGCCATATTTTAGACGATATTGTGATTTCCTTGAGGAGATCTATAAGAGGCAATGGCATCGCTTGATAGAGATTTGCGAAGAAATTATTTTTTATTTGTTGCGAGAATTTAATATCGATAGAAAGGTTATGCGCTCGTCGGAATTAAAGCTCGAGAGCAAGGGTTCAGAGTTTTTGGCAGAGGTATGTAAGAAGTTAGGAGCGGATACATATATTTATGGAAAACACGCAGATGATTATCAGGACCCAAAGATATTCGAGCGTAATGATATTAAATTGGTGCCGCAGAACTTCAAGCATCCGACATATCGCCAGCTCTACGGGCCATTTATTGAATGTATGTCAGCGATAGATTTGCTCTTTAATTATGGTAAAGATAGCTTGGATATATTGAC
>CAZUZR010000100.1:0-1837 GCA_964625025.1 uncultured Planctomycetia bacterium
TTTATCTTCTCTACCTTTAAAACCTTTTGCCCCTCAAATTCCATCCCGCGCGGCACATCTTCTGAAGAAAGTTGAAAATCGACAATGACCCGTAAGACCTGACCGACCTGCATATCTTCGAACGCAAGTTTCGATTTGATGAATGTATAGGGGCAAATCTCTCCTTTTAAATTCAATTCCTTATCAACCTTTACCCCGTTAGAAATATCAGATTTTCTCTTATCTTTATCGGAATTTCTAACGGGGCTTATCTCCTCTGCCATTATTTTCCCCTCATCATTTAAGAATGAGACTCAAGATATGTAAAAGAAGATACGTAAGCCCAATTGATGCCAGCGGCACGCCGAGCCAGAAAAATCCAATCCTTATCACATGTTGATTCCGAGCGGTCTGTCTAAAGCCAGATTTTGCGCAGCTTAAGCCTATGACGCTTGAAGTCACCGTCTCTGAAATTGAAACTGGAATGCCGGATAAAGACGCTAAAAATACTATTGTCGCGCAGATAAACTCAACGAATATCGCCCTTACGACTCCGATTTCGGTAATCCCTTTGCCGACGGTTTCTAACACGCCGCCGCCGAATAGAAGAGCGCCTATTGAAATGCCTGCGCCGCCGAGCAATACGCCCCAGCGATGGTCGATTATGCCTGCCGCAACTATTGGCCCCATCGCCTTTGCGGCACCATTGGCTCCTCCCGAAAACGCCACGTAACAGCCGGAGAAGGTCAACATAGCGCCTAAAAATGACCTTATCTTATCGGAGGATTTCAATCCGCTTAAATGGTGAAGGACCTTAAAGTATAAATATTTTCCGATGATGTACGCAAGGATAAATGCGACTATCGGTGAGATTATCCACCAACTTACAATCGTCAGAAATTTCTGAACCGATAAACTCTTATAATATAAGCCCGCTCCAACTATGGAGCAAACTATTGCGTGAGTGGTGGGAATTGGAACCTTAAATATATTCGCAAGAAAATCGAAGAAAGCAGCAACCGCCATTACCACGAAGATGATATAAAAATATGCCTTAAACGTCCTTTCAGGAACTAAACCACCGCCCAAAGTTTTTATGACGGGAAGTCCTGCAATTATCGCTCCCAGAATAGCAAAAATTGCGATTAACGTCAATGCCTCTTTTTTTGTGCGAACCCCTGCGCCGTATGCGGCGCCCATCTCCGCAGCGGAATTGTTAGCACCGACATTCATCGCTAAAAATATAGCTATTAAAATCGCAAAAAAGGTCATTTCTTATTTGCCTTTATTTCTTGTATGCCTCTCTTAAAATCTTTGCAATTTCAGGGCGGGTGAACTCCGAAGGCAGCAATTCTCCTTTCTGTAACATCTCCCTGACCTTCGTGCCGCTCAAACTAATGTGTTCACTTGAATCATGTGGACAAGTTTTATGCGACGCCATCGATTCGCATTTCTTGCAATAAAATGCGTTGTCAAAGAAAAGCGGCGTAATGCCAATCTCATCGGAGTCAAACTCATCAAATATATAATGCGCATCAAATGGACCGTAGAATTTCCCGACCCCCGCATGGTCGCGTCCTACGATAAAATGCGTGCAACCGTAATTTTTCCTTACTATGGCATGAAATATCGCCTCGCGCGGTCCGGCGTATCTCATCGCAGCAGGATTAACTGCCAACAACACCTTGTCCTTCGGATAATAATTTTCCAAAAGCGCCTCATAGCACCTCATCCTAACATCGGCCGGGATATCGTCAAATTTTGTCTCGCCGATGATGGGATGGATTAACAAACCATCGGCAATTTCCAACGCACATTTTTGCAAATATTCGTGTGCGCGATGGATTGGGTTTCTCGT
>CAZUZR010000101.1:0-1687 GCA_964625025.1 uncultured Planctomycetia bacterium
TTCTTTTATGTTCATATACTTCAGTGCCATGGTCTGAGGTGAATATGAATATCGTCTTTTGCATCAGGCCAAGCTTATTTATCCCTTCTAAAAATTTATTAAGTTTCGTATCGAGGCGATTAATCTTTTCATCATAAATCGCCCTCCAAAATTTAATATCTTCTTCCCGTAGCTTAACCCGGCCGTTTTTAAGCCCCTCTTCCCTTAACGCCTCCTGTTCTTCTTTAGTGCCTTTATATTTATAGTCGTATTTAAAGTCAACATATCTATAATCGTAGCCATAGGCTGGCTCGCATTGCCCATGGACGTCGTAACCGTGCAAGAAGACAAAGAATTTCCTATCCTTGTTCTGCTCAATCCATTTCAAGCCTGTAGGGATGCTGTGCTCCATCCCCCCAAACTTCACATCATCTATGTAAACGTCAAAACCGCAACTGAAACCGAAGGTGCCTGTTACGCCTGCATCGCCGGTAAACCCGGCCGTGGCATATCCATTTGCTTTTAATATCTCTGCGAGGGTAATTATCTGAGGGGAGAGCTCCTTAAGATTAGCGAGCTTTTTTATCGGAGGTTCATAAAGCGAGAATTTGTTAACGAGTTTATGTTGAGAAGGATAAACGCCGGTAAACCATGACATAGAAACAGGGACGGTCCAGGAAGATACGCAGATGGCATTTGTAAAATTGAATCCGCTTTTTGCCATAAGGTCAATGGTCGGGGTTATATCCTTTGGATAACCTAAGGCATGGACATGCTTTGCCTGCAGGGCATCGAGGCTTACAAATATTAAATTGTAGCCTTTATATTTTAATATTTTTTTGGTATAATCTTCGCTGATGGATTCAGCCTGCGCTGGCCGTCCGGATATGCAGGCGCAAAGGATAACGAGGATAAATATATTAAAAGTATTTTTTACGGTCATTTTTTTAAAGGGCGCCATATCCATCACCTGAGGTGTAATTTTACCAAAATGGGACTCAAAAAGTCAATTAAAAAGCTTATTTTAATCAGCGTCTTTATCCTTTTTGGTCAATCACTTTGTTTAGGTCAGGAACCATTTAGCGAAAGCGCTAAAACCTTTGTTGATGGATTTAAAAAAATTCGCTCGGATATCGAGTCATCCGGCAGATTTAAATTTTTTGGCTTCACCCATCAACGATACCTGTATGACCGGACAGAAGGTGAAAGCCATGGAAGCGATTTCAGTTCAGCGCGCTTTCGTATAGGAATAATAGGCGTTCCCTCTGAAAAATTTGGCTATTTTATTTTAACTGAATGGGGGAGATTAGCGCAATATGACCCAGTAACTTTGCTGGATGCTTATATCGAGTACAAATATGCCCCTCTTTTTAAAATAAGATTCGGCCAGACCTGGTATAGATTTACTTGGGATGGGACGAGGCCTCTACCCGACAACCCGTTTATAATTAGGCCTAAGGTCATCGATAGCGTATGGCTTCCTATGGGCAGGAACGGAAGTTATGCCTATGATAAAGGAATTAATATAATGGGCGAGGATAAGCTCTATGGGATGACCTGGGGCTACACTTCTTCTATTACGACGGGTAATGGAATTGACTCCCACCACTTCGATGACAATGATAAGAGGGACGTTGTAGCGCGGCTATATCTTAAGCCAATTGATAACCTTCAAATCGGCGCGTCAGGATTTTATGGTTACTCGCGC